>CAZYLM010000019.1:0-23305 GCA_964648645.1 uncultured Anaerolinea sp. | reverse complement strand
AAGGCGATGCTGAATTCTCCAATATCCTGAAAGCGAAAATCCTGATAAAGTTTTATTTCCGATATGAAGCCAAGTTTGTTGAGAAATAATTTTGCTGCGCCTTCGTGAATTTTTAACATATCGTCTGCTAGTAAATAAGCATAAAGTAATGCCCATCCAATAAATTGGTAAGCTTTTGTTTGGGTGATAAATAGAATTACAAGAATCACGACCCAAAATTCCTTTAGATACTGATAGGACTCTGGGAGTCCCAAATCTCTGGTAAGCTCAAAAGCCGGGTCTCTAATTGTTGTCCCAATGTCAAAGAATCTTGCTATTTTACTAATAGTAAATAACAAAAAATAAAAACCGTCCCCACATAGTAGTAGTTTCAGAACTTTTATGTCATAGCCGCTGAAATTTATTTTACTTAAGAGCTTCATCGATTGTCTCCTGCTCAGAATCTTCTGAAAAAGATTTAGTATTATATCTTTTGATTGTAAAAATTGAAACCAAGGCAAAAGTCAAATTTATTTGATCGTTGCGAGGAGTGATCATGACAATCGTCCAATCTGTCGTTCTTGGAGTTATCCAAGGTTTGACAGAGTTTATACCAGTGTCTTCCACTGCGCATTTATTAATTGCAAGTAAAATGCTTGGCGTACCTCAAGATGGGTATGTTTTCGCGTATGATGTAATCATTCAACTTGGGACCGTTCTGTCTCTGCTTTTGTTCTTTTGGCATGATTATTGGTTTATTGCCAAGGCAGTTGTTTTAAGTGTTGTACAGCGACAACCCTTTGTAGGTTTCCAGTCTCGACTTGGGTGGCTTGTTATCCTTGCCACCATTCCTGCCGGAATATTGGGATTGATGCTGAAACCTTTCGTTGAAAGCATGTTTGTGGATCCTCTTTTGTGGGCAGGCGTTCGTTTGATTTTCACTGCCTTACTGCTGACGGCTGTAGAATACTTCGATAAAAAAAGCCGAACACTGGAATCCGCAACCTGGCTCGATGCGCTATTTGTTGGCTTTTTTCAAGTTTTGGCCATTTTTCCAGGCGCATCCCGTTCTGGGTCAACGATGGCTGGTGCCATGTTTCGCGGATTCGACCGTCCGTCTGCCGCGCGATTTGCCCTCCTCATGTCTGGTCCGATCCTGTTAGCGGCGGGATTCTATGAGACTGTTCAAGTGATCCTTCTCCCGAATACGACTGAATTCTTGCCAGTTCTCGCTACCGGTTTCGTAGTCTCTGCAATCGTTGGTTGGCTCGCCATTCGGTGGTTGTTGGGATACTTGAGAAAGCACTCGCTATATGTTTTTTCAGCATATTGTCTTATGGCTGGAATCCTTGTTTTTCTTTTGAAATGAAAGCACAATCAATATATAAGGTATCCTTTATCTTATTGAACTCCTGGAGCTTAATATGGAAACAAAGAGTCTCTTGAAACTTCTGGTAGAAACCGAATCCCCATCTCACGATAAAACTGCGGTTGACCGGGTTGGTGCGATCATTGCCGCAGAGGCGAAAAAACTTGGGGCACAAGTCGAGATCGTCCCGGTTCGCGAGGCGGGTGACCATATCATTGCCCGGTGGGAAGGCGATGAAAAGCCCGTTCTCTTTGTATGTCACATGGATACTGTCTTCCCATTGGGAACGATCAGGAATTTCCCTTATAGCGAGAATGAAGGCAAGATCATGGGGCCAGGCGTCTCCGATATGAAAGCCAGTTTGGTTATTTCGTTGGGTGCAATTGAGGCTGCCATCCAGGGTGGTTTGACCCGATCGATAACTTTACTGTGCACCTCGGATGAAGAGGTTGGCAGCCAAACTTCAAGGGGGCTGATCCAGCGGCTGGCAAAAGAATCTGGATTGGTACTTGTAATGGAACCTGGCTTGGTCGATGGGTCGCTCAAAGCCTGGCGGAAGGGCGGCGGAGGATTTAAAGTAAAGGTGAAAGGACGGGCTGCACATGCTGGCGGCGATCATGAAAAGGGAAGAAATGCCATTGAAGAGATGGCCCACCAGGTAATTGAAATTCAGAAGATGACCGATTATTCGAAAAAAACCACATTGAATGTTGGGGTTATTTCTGGTGGGACGGTTTCAAACGTTGTTCCCGAAGAATGCAATATTGAAGTGGATGTCCGTGTGCTTCAAAACAGTGAATGGGAGCGCGTCGAAAGGCTTATGAACGGTCTTAAGCCTGTGCTGGAAGGTACGTCCCTAGAAGTCAGCGGAGGATTAAACCGCGGACCAATGCCATTTGATGACCTGATGCAAAACACTTTTGCACGTGCAAAATCAATCGCTGCTGGGATCGGCATGGACTTGAAGGCGGGTGGAACTGGCGGAATGTCGGATGCGAATATCGTCGCTCCACTTGGCATTCCTGTCTTGGACGGTCTGGGCGCCATTGGAGAAGGGTATCATTCCGATAGAGAGTACATTTTTGCTGGTAGCATCGACCAGCGCATTAAATTAATTTCGACATTGCTGTTGAATTGGTGATTCTAATACCGCGATTTGGTAGCAACAACCTTTTGGGTTGAACGCCAAACTCCAATCGAAAACTGAAAATAAATTGCAAATAAGCCTGCTATACCCGGTTCATCAACGGGGGTAAAATTCTGGATGCATCATGAACACACCCATTGTAGAATTAAAAAACGTCAGTAAGACCTACTCGACAGCCGCGGGGGATTTTCCCGCAATCCGGAATGTAAGCTTGAAGGTACAAGTGGGGGAGTTTTTGGGGGTTGTGGGGAAGTCAGGCGCGGGTAAATCCACATTGTTGAACATGATCAATGGCGTAGACTCATTGACCGAGGGTGAAGTTTTTGTCCAGTCGAATGGCGCACGTATTTCTATCCACACACTCGATGAAGATCAGAAAGCGGTCTGGCGGGGCAAAACCATGGGAGTGGTGTATCAATCCTTCCAACTCCTTCCAATGTTGACCCTTGTCGAAAATATCACTCTTGCCATGGACCTGGCTGATAACTTCAAACCGCGCGAGTCGCGGGATCGGGCGTTGGAGCTATTACGCCTGGTCGAGATCGAAGAACATGCCGATAAATTGCCCGCGTTCATTTCGGGCGGGCAGCAGCAACGCGTCGCGATTGCCCGGGCGCTTGCCAACGATCCTGAGATCCTTGTTGCAGACGAACCAACCGGGAGTCTCGATTCGGCGACTGCCGACCATATTTTCGATGTGTTTTCACGTTTGATCTCGGAGCGCGGCAAGACCATCATCATGGTGACTCACGACATGACTTTGAGGACCCGTTTCTCGCGTTGTTTGACCATCGTTGATGGGGAGTTAAGCCATGAACCCAAGGCGGATATCAAATCGGAGGGGAGGCGGAAGAAATGACCAAAACCGGGAAAAGGAAAGCTTCGCTTCGGACTCGTACGAAATCAGCCCCACAAAAGGTGCATGATGCCACACCCGAAGCGATCATCGAAATGCGCGGAGTCGTCAAGAGGTTTTCCAATGCCGCCGGGGAATTCACCGTCCTCAAAGGGGTGGATCTATTGATCAACCGCGGAGAGTTCGTCTCCATTGTCGGCAAATCGGGTAGCGGAAAATCGACCCTGTTGAATATGATCACGGGTATCGATCATCCTTCCGAAGGGCGAGTCATAGTTAATCACAATGATATTTACACAGGTGTGAGCGAAAGCGCCCGTTCGATGTGGAGGGGAAAAAACCTTGGCATCGTTTTTCAGTTCTTTCAATTACTGCCGATGTTGACTCTTCTCGAGAACGTCATGCTCCCGATGGATTATGTGGATATGTACGATTTCGATGAACGCCCCAAGCGTGCAATGGAGTTATTGACACTGGTGGGCTTGGAAAAATTTGCCAACAAACTGCCTGTTTTGGTTTCAACAGGGCAGCAACAGTTGGCGGCGATCGCGCGCGCGATGGCTTGTGACCCGCCATTATTGATCGCAGACGAACCTACGGGAAACCTCGATACACGGTCGGCGAATACCATCATCGGGCTGTTCGAACATTTTGTTGCGCAGGGCAAGACCATTGTAATGGTTACTCATGATCCGTCCCTAACCTCGCGTACTCATCGGAATATCATCATATCGGATGGTGAGTTGATCGACGAAACGGTATCGCGTTCATTGCCTCAGCTCCGGCATCGCCATATGCTCGAATTTACGAAGATCGCCCAGCGTCGATTCTTCCAGCCAAGAGAAACGATACTGTCTCAAAATGAACATGTCAGTCATTTTTTTATGATCCGGCAGGGTAATGTGGAGGTGGTCCTGCAAAAGCCGCGCAGCAAAGGGGCGGTTGTGTCCAGGATGGGTCCCTTTGAGTACTTTGGAGAGATTGAACTTTTACGGGGCGGGAAATCCATTGCTAATGTGCGGGCGGGAAATGACCCTGTTGAAGTTGTGATGGTCCCTCGAGAGGATTTTTCACGCGTCATGGCTGAGTCTCCCATTACCACCGAGGCTTTGAGCCGGATCGTACAACGCCGTCTCGAACAACACCGGATGACAGATCCGCGGAGCAACCGGAAATAAGATTAATCGCTGAAAGTTTAACGGCGTGTCATTTGATGCTGCCAATTTAAAATGAGTTCCGACCCACGCAGGCTTCCGCAAGTCCTTTACATCGCCGAGAGCGAGGAATCACGCTCTCTTGTTCGGCGTCTGCTTGCGTACCGATTTGTGGTTTTGGAAGCCGCAAACCCATTGGACGGGTTGGAACTGGCGGAACAGACCCGGCCGGGACTCATTTTGCTCGATACGAATATTTCACGCATGACAAGCAGTGAAGCCGCGACTCGATTGAAAAAGCTTTTGGCGGGTACCCCCATTGTCGTCGTTTCGGGGGATACCTCCAACAATGCCAAGGCGCGCGCGCTTGCGGCGGGCGCTTCTGGCTTTATACCCAAACCCATCGGCGATGACTTTGAGAGTCTTGTTGGCGAATATTTCAATGGCAGGGCGGACGAACTCGAGGACCCCGAAAAATATCTGCGCGAATACCAGCTTGAACTGGCTGAAAAGATCGAGGATCAGACCAGGCAACTGACGAATACGGTCGAGCGGAACAAGTATTTGCTACAGCAGAACCAAAGGATGTTCACGATGCTGGAGCGGCGGCACAAATTACTCGAAACAGCCGCCCGTGTTGGACAGATGGTTACGTCCATCCTTGATCTGAACGATCTGTTGCGTCATACGGTCAATATCATTTGCAGTGAATTCAATTTTTACTACTCGGGTATTTTCTTGATCTCCGATGATCGCAAATGGGCGGTCTTGCGTGCCGGGTACGCACTCGCCGGGCGCAAAATGCTCGATGCGCATTACAAACTGCCCATAGATGAAAAATCCATGATAGGGCGTTCTATTCTGAGCCAGCAGGCACAGATCGCGCTGGATGTGGCAGGCGAACCTTCGCGTTTCAAGAATCCGTATTTGCCGGATACCCGCTCCGAAATGGCCCTGCCGCTGATCGTTAATTCCATCTCTGTCGGTGCTGTAACGGTGCAGAGCAATGAACTTAATGCCTTCAATGAGGAAGACATCACATCTCTTCAGGCGATGGCGGATCAGGTTGCAATCGCTATCAACAATGCAAATTTAATGAAGGACCTGGAAGCGGCAAATTCGGAATTGCTGCGTACCAAGACTTTTGAAGCCATTGCCACTGCCACAGGTGAGGCAATTCACTGGGTGGGGAATAAAGCAGCGCCGATCCCTGGCAGTGTACGCCGGGTACGGGAAGATATTCAATACCTTCTGGCATTAACGGCGCAGCTAAAAATTTCAGAGCTGGAAAATGCTTCATTGGCGGCGGCAATCCAAACGGTCCGGGAAGAGGCGGAAGGCGCTGGTTTGGATCTTGAGAAAATTCTTGCCGAGATGTCTGCTATGAAGCCGAATCGTTTGCAGTCTTTGGTCAGTGTAGAATCATTGATCGAGGATCTTGATATTGCCGAGAATAGCGCCAAGACTATTCTTGACATCAAAGAGGGGTTGATCGGTCCGGCGAGGCAGCGCAATGATGCGCCGGTTTCATTGGGCGAGATGATTTCAAATACAGTGGATAATATGGGGCTGCCGCATGGTGCAGTGGAGATAAACTGGGCGGAGGATACGCCCTTGGCACATGTGGATGCGAGACAGGTGGAGCAGATCTTCAATAATTTGATCAAAAACGCCTGGGAAGCATTGACGAATGCAAATATCGCAGTACCGAAAATTATTGTGAACGGACGATTGGATGACGACCCGGGCTTCGTGTTGGTTTCTGTTAGGGATAACGGTCCTGGAATTCCAAGGGAAATTCAGGAAAAAATTTGGGTATCGTTCTTTACGACCAAGGGCGGTTCGGGCGGCACCGGGCTCGGGCTTTCGGCGGTGATGCAGATCGTAACCCAGCATGGCGGGAAGATCTGGCTGGAAAGCGAACCAGGCAAAGGTGCAACCTTTTTTGTGCGTCTACCTGCTGAAAAAATGGCCATTAATGAGGAGAATGTGTTGCACGAGTAAAATCGCACAAGAAACCAAATGATTAAATATCGGAGGAATTGATGACGACAGTACTTTTAGTTGATGATGAGAAGTTGATCCAGCGAAGTTTGGAAAAGACCCTTTTGAGGGCAGGCTATGATGTGTTGACTGCACCGGATTGCAAGAGCGGCAGTGATGTGTTCATCCGGAACGCAGAAACTGTGAATATTGCGGTGCTTGATTTGAACATGCCAAGCTTCGATGGCTTGCCCAAGAGCGATGCGGGTCTCGATTTGTTGGCAGATTTGAAGCAAAAACGAGCCGACTTGCCCGTGGTCATTCTGACAGCTTACGATGAAGTGAGTAAAGCCAAAGAGGCTGTCTCCAAAGGTGCGACCGCTTTTTTCGTCAAAGGGCGCGAACAGGGTTTAGTGGAGTTGATTCAGAAGATCTTGGGTGCGTGAGCTGTGTGTGATAGGTAATCCGAAAAATCTTAAAAACAAATATGCACAGAACGATTTGAGTGTAAATTAATAATCGTAAATCTGAAATCATAAAGAGGAACTTATGACCAATAACATCGAACGACATGCAAAATTATTGAAAGCCTCTGCACGTGCTGCCAAGAACATCACTACCATCCTGGATCCATATGAACTGTTTCAACGCACAGTTGATATTATTTGTGAAGAATTCGGCTTTTATTATGCAGGGGTTTTCATCGTGGATGAAGCCTCGCAGTATGCTGTTCTTAGGGCAGGGCGCGGCGACGCGGGGAAATCCATGTTGCGTGAGGGGCATAAACTTGCCATTGGCGGGAACTCAATGATCGGGGCGAGTATTGCCAATAAGAAGGGTCGCATCGCTCTGGATGTGGGCGAGGAGGCGGTCTTCTTCGAAAATCCGCACCTGCCCAAGACCCGCTCGGAGATGGCGTTACCGCTAATTGTTGCGGATGAGGCGATCGGAGCGCTGACGGTGCAATCCACAGAAGAGGCGGCGTTCCATGAAGAGGACATCGATGCCCTGCAGACCATGGCGGATCAACTTGCGGTTGCAATTCAAAATTCCAAACTACACCGCCAGGAGGAACGCCGCTCGCGTTTATTGAAGGCTGCGAATCGAGTCGGCAAAGAAGTCGCATCCCTGCTTGATCTCGATCAGTTGCTCCCGCAAACCGTCAACATCATTTGTGAAGCCTATGGCTTGTATTACGCTGGTGTATTCCTCCTCGACGAAAAAGCCGAATATGCCGTTCTACGGGCGGGGTACGGCAAAGCGGGTAAGGCCATGCTGGCAGAAGGGCATAAACTGCGGGTTGGTACCGAGTCGATGATCGGCGCCTGTATAGCCATGGGCGAAGCGCGGATTGCGCTCGATGTCGGTGAGGAACGTGTGCATTTCAAAAACCCGCACCTGCCTCACACTCGCTCAGAGATGGCATTGCCGTTGATCTACGGCGGCAAGACGTTGGGGGCTGTGACCATTCAATCTTCAGAAGAGCGCGCTTTTAGCGAAGATGACATCACGACACTGTTGACAATGGCGGAACATCTTGCGGTTGCCATCAACAATGCCCGCCTGCTCGAAGAGCTCAAGGAGGCGCACAATGAAATACTGCGCAACAAGGTTTTCGAAGCGTTGACCACTGCCTCGACTGAAGCCATTCACTGGATCGGCAACAAGACACTTCCGATCTCGTTGACTGTTGCCCGTCTGCGTGAAGAGATTGCCGATGGTGGTGTCGACGTTGAGTCGCTCAAAGAAGATCTCGACATGATCTCCGAAAGTGCGGCTCAGATTATTCAAGTCAAGGAGCAGCTCATTGGTGCAGTGCGCGAAATGAAACCGCGCCCCATCCTCTTTGCAGATGTGCTTCAGACGGCGGCTTTCCAGCGTGGTGTCCCGCAGAAAAGCCTTAAAGTGGATATCGACCCCGAGGCTGCATATGTAATTGCGGATTCGACTCAACTTACTCGCGCCGTGGGCAACATCCTGCAAAACGCCGCCGAGGCGGGCGCAAAATCCATCAAGGTGAGCATCCGTCCCACTGAAGAGCGCGGCATGTTGGAGATCGATATTGAAGACGATGGTGCAGGCATGAGCGATGATACTCAGCGTAAGGTTTGGTCGCCGTTCTTCACGACCCGTGGGGTGTCGCATCACGGATTGGGCTTACCCGCCGCCATGCATGTTGTTTCGCAATCACAGGGTCATATCGCTCTTGTCAGCGAGGAAGGCAAGGGGACGACGGTTGCAATGTTCATGCCGCGCGGACGAGCGGATGGCGATCCTGCTCAGCCCGGCGCAGTCAGGAATATCCTCTTGATCGATGACAACGACGATTGGTCGAAGCTTTTCACCGAGCTATTAAAGGGCACCAAGGTCAAGCTGACTCAATCCACTGATCTGAAGAAATTCCCTGAAGCGGATCTGATCCTCGTAGACGAAAATATCGCCTCGGCTCCGTTAACAGATGTGCTAAGTGCCCTTTCCAAAGCTGGTCTGGCACCGAAGACGATCATCCTCACCTCCGCTATCAATCCCGAGCGCGTCACCCAGTATTTACGCTCTGGTTTAAAGGATGTGACCGTCAAGCCGTATTCGGCGAGCGAGTTGAATGAGTTGTTGAAGTAGGTAATTTATCGTCATTGCAAGGAGGGCGCCAGCCCGATGAAAGAATCTCGTGGTGCTCAAAATAAATTGCTTTAAGTAAAGGAACATCGCCCTCGCAATGACAGAAGGTTTTTATGCGACCACGTTGGCGTAAAGTATTTCACGACCTATGGGATAACTTCATGCGCACCACCCTGGTGGTATTTTCCATTGCAGTGGGCGTGTTTTCGATTGGTGTGATCACCGGTGCGTATGAGATCATATCCAATGACATGGGCGTGTCTTATGCGGCGAACAACCCCGCGAATATCGAACTCCGTATGACGAATTTCGATGATGATGTGTTGTCTTCCGTTCGAAACTTCAAAGGGGTTTTGAACGCCGAAGGCAGGCGTGTGAGTAATTACCGTGTCCATCCTGAAGGAAGCGACCAGTGGACGACGATTGACCTGATAGCCATGGATGATTTCGGCAAGAATAAAGTCAATCTCCTCGTACCCATATCCGGCAGGGTAGAGGCGGGCAAGGATGAGATCGTTCTGAACAAAAAAAACATGGATAAAGTCCATGTCTCGGTTGGTGAGTATCTGGTCTTTGAGCTCTCGGATGGGACGACGAAAAAATTAAAAGTGGTCGGCATTGTACAGGATGCCAGCACCGGTGCGGATGATTTCCTTGCACCACCCTTTGCCTTTACGGTAACGGATACTCTCCAAACCTTGAAACAACCTAACCTCTTCAACCGCGTCTACCTGACGGTATCAGAATCCCCCAATGACCTTGCTCGCATCCGTACCATTGGCGCAGATTTGAAGGATAAGCTCGAAAAGAATGGCACGACGGTCATTCGTACACGGTATTCCGAAAGGAACAAACATCCGATGACCGATACGATCAATGCTGTTTTATATATTCTGATGGCATTAGGGGTATTAATCGTGTTCCTTTCCAGTTCCTTGATCGCAAATACCCTAAGCGCCCTGCTCAGTCAGCATCTGCGTCATATTGGAGTCATTAAACTGGTGGGCGGAAGAAACCGGCAGGTCTTTTTCATGTACCTGACCTTGATCATGGCATTTGCTGTGCTTGCTCTTTTGATTGCAATACCATTGGGTGGATGGGGAGCGTACGGGTTGGCCGCATACATTGCGGACAATTTGAATTTTGGGCTATTGGGATACCGCATCGTTCCCTTTGCTTTCATTGTCCAGGTGGCGGTGGGGCTGTTGGTGCCGCTTTTTGCCGGTCTTGCTCCCGTTGTGAACGGTTCACGAATCTCAGTGTTGCGCGCCTTGAGCAATGATATTGCAGGCGATGAGAGCAAGCCTCATGTAGTGGGTGGCAAAACGCGCGTCAACTGGGTGGATTGGACACTGGTGCGTCTGACCCGGATCCTCGCTGCGCGGGGGATGCATCTGCCGCGTCCTTTCATCATTTCACTGCGGAATACCTTCCGCCGGACGAGTCGCCTGTTCCTGACGCTTTTTACTTTGCTGATGGGTGGGGCGATATTCATTGCAGTGTTCAACGTCCGCCTAAGCCTGCGCGACTATACCCAACAGATCGGCAGTTATTTCCGCGCTGATGTCACCCTCGATTTTGACCGCACCTATCGTATGGATGAAATTCGTCAGTTTGCGTTTCAAATCGACGGTGTGCAGGATGTGGAAGGCTGGCAGTTCCTCGGTATTGAATTGTTATACCCGGACGGTTCGGTGGCGGAGAATGTAAACCTGCTTGCGCCGCCCGCAGATACGACCCTTGTCAAACCAATGATCGCAGCAGGGCGTTGGATTAAGCCTGGCGATATCCGCAAGCTTGCCGTCAGTGAAGCTGTGCTCAAGTACTACCCGGAACTGAAGCCTGGCGACTCGTTATTTTTAAAGGTGGATGGTCAGGAAGAGGTTTGGGAAGTGGTTGGTATCTTCAAATTTGTGGGGCGGGAGGGTGTACTGGCTTACACCCCCTTGGAATATGCTGAAAAGATCACTAACCTGACCGATCGTGCCTTTTCCTTCCGCGTGGTTACGACACAGCATGACAGGGTATTCCAGGATGCGATGTCTGAAAAACTGGATGACCACTTTCGCGAAAAGGGATTCAAGATTCGCCAGGCGCAATCGGGTCTGGCTTCGCTGGACTCGGTTTCTGAAAGCCTGGATATCCTTGTGGTCTTCCTGTTGATCATGGCAGTTCTGACCGCCATCGTCGGTGCGATGGGGTTGACGGGAACGATGGGCATGAACGTGCTCGAGCGAACCCGCGAGATCGGTATCATGCGCGCCATAGGGGCGGACGACCGGGCTGTGATGCGGACGGTGATAGGTGAAGGTTTTGTGATTGGTATTATTTCGTTCCTGCTTGCAATCGTCTTTTCAATCCCGTTTACGTATGGGCTCTCATATATCGTAAGTATTGCGATCTTCGAGACACCCATTGACGTGTTGTTTACGTATCAAGGCTATGCCATATGGCTGGGTCTGGTACTCTTGCTTTCCGTTTTGGGGTCCGTGTTGCCTGCGAGAAATGCGGCGCGTCTGACCATTCGGGAGGTCCTTGCATATGAGTAGTAATATTCAAAATAATTGTAAATCGAAGAAGGTTTCCATGAAAAAGATGATATTCAAAAATTTGATCCCCACCATACTCCTTTCGCTTGTCCTGTCGGCTTGTGGGGTTGGGGGAGGAGCCTCGACGCCCGAACCTGTGGCAGATACGGGTATTTCCTCCACGGATGTCGTTGCCGAAGGCAGGCTTGAACCAGTTCACGCGACGAACTTGACTTTCCAGGCACGCGGAGTAGTGGAAGAGGTTTTTGTTCAAGACGGGGATAAGGTCAATGAAGGGGATGTTCTGGCCCGGCTGGCAAATGCAGGTACGGCTGAGGCGCAAGTCCTTGCCGCGCAAAATGCCTACGATACGCTGCTTCGCAATGAAAGCGGAGACCGCGCCAAACTTTGGGATGCATACATGAAGGCGCAGATCGCACGCGCCGAGGCTGAGCGGGAATGGGAGGACCTCGATGTCGACGCGATCGATGACCGCATTGAAGAGCTTGAAGGGGACGTTGAAGACTTAAAGGATGATTTGCAAGATGCACAGGATGAGTTCGATAAATACAAGGACCTCGATAAAGATAACTCAAAGCGCAAAGCTGCCGAGGATGACCTTGAGACCGCGCAGGAAGACTTGAATGAGAAAGTGCGCGAACTGGAAGAGGAGACCCGCAAGCGCGATGATGTGAAGGCGAAGTATGAAGCAACTCTTTCAGCCGAGGCTGAAGCCAAATATCAGTACGAGATCAGCCTCGAGGGTCCCAATGCCGACCAGCTCGCGATTGCCAAGGCAAATCTTGACGCTGCCAAAGACACGCTTTCAAATTATGTGATTGCAGCCCCATTCTCGGGCAGGGTCGCTGATGTGAGCATTAAAGCCGGGGAACAGGTCACAGCCGACACCCGCGCCGTGAGCGTCATAGATGATAGTCAATGGTTTGTCGAAACCACCGATGTAACCGAATTGGAAGTCGTCAATATCAGTGTCGGGCAATCTGTAAGATTGCGCCCCGATGCCTTGCCAGACCTCGAAATGACCGGAACCGTTACAGAGATCAGCAATGCATTCACCCAATCAGGCGGCGACATTCTTTACACCGTTCGTGTGCGTGTGGATGGCTCTGACCCCCGCTTGAAATGGGGGATGACCTTTGAGACGATTTTTGTCGTTGGTGAGTAGCCACGAGTCTTTCTTAGACTCTGCTTCTGGAACTTTTGGATGATGAAATTTCGAATTTCAGTTTTTAGAACAATTGAGTGATTGAAATTGCCTCGAGATCGTGCAATAATAAAGTTGCTCCGAGAAAGAGCAAAACCGGGAAAACCCGGTGGCGCAAAGCCCTACTCTAAAGCTGAACTGAGCCATGAGTGTCAGGGCTGCCGATAAAAGCAAAATCACGTGAAAGCGTGACGGCGCAAAGTCAGAGCGTCTAAAATCACGGAATTTGTGATCAGGACCGACCGACTGCCGAAAGGCAACTCGCGCAAAAGCGCGACGACGCAAAGCCATGGATCTAAAATCGTAATTTAGTTTGCGGTCAAGATCGCCAGGTTGCCGAAGAGCAAATCTTATTCGCAGGGATGACTATTTTTGTTTTGGTCATCCCTGCTTTTGTTATTAATTCAAAGGGTATAATCGCCATATGGCAAAATCTTCATCAAAAGCACTCGACCCCGAAGCGAAACCCGATGACCGCGTAGATAATGCCCTACGCCCGCAGAAGCTGAATGACCTTATCGGTCAGAATCAAGTCAAAGAGAATCTGTCCATTTTGATTGCGGCGGCACGTCAGCGGAGCGAGGCATTGGATCACGTGCTGTTCTACGGTCCGCCTGGTTTGGGCAAGACCACACTTGCACACGTTCTTGGTAATGAAATGGGCGTCAACGTCAAAGTGACGGCAGGTCCAGCCATCGAACGCGCGGGCGACCTTGCCGCCATACTGACGAACCTTCGCGCGGGGGATATTCTTTTTATCGATGAAGTTCATCGCCTCGGTCGTGCTGTTGAGGAGGTCCTTTACCCGGCGATGGAGGATTTCGCTCTCGATATCGTCATTGGAAAGGGACCCTCGGCCCGGTCGATTCGCCTGAAACTGCCTCGTTTTACCGTGGTGGGTGCCACGACCCGGCTGGCTCTTGTCACTGCGCCTTTGCGGGCGAGATTTGGTGCCGTGTATCGTTTGGACTACTACGACATCGAAGCCATGAAGCAGATCGTAAGCAGGGCATCGGGGTTGCTCAAGGTCCAGGCAGATGAATCAGGCATCGCCGAAGTCGCGAGGCGCGCGCGGGGGACTCCCCGCATCGCGTTGCGCCTTCTGCGTCGTGTACGCGACTTCGCCCAGGTCCGTGCGGATGGAGTCATAACTCAAAAAGTGGCGAAGGAAGCGTTGGATTTACTGCAGGTCGATCCGCTCGGGCTGGACGATGTCGATCGGCGCGTGCTCAAGACCATCATCGAAAAATACAGCGGTGGACCGGTCGGCTTGAATACCATCGCCGCTTCCATTAGTGAGGAACAGGACACGATCATGGATGTGGTCGAGCCGTACCTGTTGCAGCTTGGTTTTCTCGACCGTACTCCGCAGGGGCGCGTGGCGACCAGGTTTGCATATGAACATTTGGGGTACCAGTACACAGAAGAAGGACAACCGAGGTTATTATGATGGATCAAAACTCTGTACCGTCAATCCCTGAAGAGTCGATGCTTGAGCCAGGAAAGCCACCGATTATTCCCTGGGTGGTTCTGGGGTTGCCTTTTATTGCCATCCTGTGTTGTTCGCTCGTTTTTCTCCCTATTTTCTTTGCAGAAGATGGTTTGCTCTTCTACTGGAGGGACTTTGTAGCGATCGGATTTGCCGAGGTGGTTTTTTGCATTGGCGGAATTGCTTCATTGGCGGCGATCATCCTTGGTGGAATTGCAATTGCAAAAGGATATCAGTACAAGGCTGCATCCATAATTGGCATCATCCTCGGTCTTTTGGTTGGGATATCCGCCTGCCTGGTCATGCCCTTCTTCTTTTTGTTGATGTTCTCTTCGCAATAACTTTCTAAATCAGCATGGAATCGATTTCCCGTACCCTCATGCTCGTGGGGATCATCCTTTTCCTCATCGGCGGCGGGGTATATCTGGCTTCCAAATTCGGCATCCCGTTGGGGCGTTTGCCGGGGGATATTCGCATCGAAGGGCAGAATGGCTCGTTCTACTTTCCAGTGACAAGCTCGATCCTGGTATCGGTGATCTTGACGATTGTTTTGAATTTGATTTCGAGATTATTGAAAAAATAAATTGAAAACCTCCGATTTCGATTATCACCTTCCAGAATCTTCCATTGCGCAAACTCCCGCTGAACCGCGTGATTCATCTCGTTTACTTGTTCTGCATCGAAGTACTGGGGAGGTGGAGCATCGATTCTTTCGAGACATAAGCCTGCTCCTGCGCCCAGGCGATCTGCTTATCCTCAATCAGACGCGTGTAATTCCGGCCCGCATCTTTGCACGTAAAGAGACCGGCGGCAAAGTGGAGATTCTTCTTCTTCGCCGTCGCGATCCAGTGACTTGGGAGGCATTGGTGGGAGGTAAGGGGGTGCGCGTAGGCAAGAAGGTAACTGTGGACTCAGAAGTCTCCAGACATCGGAGTGAAAAGTCTCCTGACTTTTCACTCCATGCAGAAATCATAGAAACCCTTGAAGGCTCGGAGAGGCTCATCAAATTTTCTGAGCCTATCGAACCGTATTTTTCACAAGTTGGGACTGTTCCGCTCCCGCCGTATATCCACGAAAGATTGACCGACCCGGAACGCTACCAAACGGTTTTCTCAAAGGAACCCGGCTCCGCTGCCGCTCCCACAGCAGGATTGCACTTCACGCCGGAGTTGCTCGAAAAGATTCAAGAGATGGGAGTGAAAACTGCCTACGTCACGTTGCATGTCGGTTTGGATACATTTGCGCCTGTCAACGAAGATAACCCTGAAGAACATAAAATTCACAGCGAATGGTGCAGTCTTTCGCAGGAAACTGCGGATGTCATAAATGAGACCAGGCGCAATGGGGGAAGGGTCATCGCGGTCGGGACGACATCTGTGCGGACATTGGAAAATGCTGGAAAGGCGACAATGGTCGATGGTCCATCGTCCATTGTCAAGCCTTTTACAGGCGCAACCTCTCTCTTCATCCTCCCCGGCTACCAATTCAAGGTGGTGGACGCGATGATCACGAATTTCCACCTGCCCAAATCCACACTGATCATGTTGGTCAGCGCATTCGCAGGACAGGAAAAGATACTCGAAACATATAAACTTGCCATAAAAGAAGGCTACAGGTTTTTTTCTTTCGGCGATGCCATGTTTATCGAATAACCTTTCATAATTCACTTATCAAAGATCTCCATGAATCTCGAACACCATAACAAGCAGATCATTGCCTGCCGAAAATGTCCACGTCTCGTTAAATGGCGTGAAGAGGTGGCACGGGTCAAACGCAAAGCATATAAGGACGAAGATTATTGGGGCAAACCTGTGCCAGGCTTCGGCGACCCGAATGCGCGCATCATGGTGGTGGGGCTCGCTCCCGGTGCGCATGGCTCAAATCGGACGGGACGTCAATTCACAGGCGATGCCTCGGGGAATTTTTTGTATCCGGCGCTGCATAAGGCTGGATTCGCGAACCAGCCCACGTCCGAGTCCAGAGGCGATGGGCTTATCCTCAGGGATATGTATATCACCGCGTCAGGACGTTGTGCTCCGCCTGATAATAAACCAACTCTGGATGAACTAAATAATTGCCAGCCCTTTCTCGAAAGGGAATTGGAGCTTATCAAACCAAAGGTGATCGTGTGCCTGGGTAAGATTGCATTCGACCGAATCCTCAAAATACTTGCTGTGCGCGGATTGACCTTTTCGCATGGCGCGACATATGAACTGGCGACAAGTCATTGGTTACTGTGCTCGTATCACCCTAGCCAGCAAAATACATCGACTAAAAAATTGACCGTGGGCATGTTCGACGCGATATGGGAAAAAGCCCGGGACCTTTCAACAAAGCTATGAAAAAATTCAATTGGAGAATCCCTGCAGCGATGGGCTTTCTGGCCTTATCGATCTTGTTGCTTGGCTTTGTGATCTGGGCAAGCGATGCAGCCCCTGCTGACGACGCGGCCATCTCTGCCTTGAGACCCGATTCGCAGGTCTTCGTAAATGGCGAATATGGTTGGATGATCTTTCGCCCAGCCGGAAATTCACACCTCAAGGCTGGCTTCATTTTTTACCCAGGTGGGAAAGTGGATTACCGCGCTTATGCACCTGTTTTGAGGTCCATTGCTGGGGAAGGATATTTTGTAGTATTGATCTCTTCACCGTTGAACCTGGCCTTACTCGACGTGAACGCCGGGGCGGTGGTCCAATCGAAATATCCGGAGGTCAAGAACTGGTTTGTTGGCGGGCATTCGCTTGGCGGGGTGGCCGCTGCCAGGTACGCCAAGGGGCGGGAGAGCATCCGCGGGCTCGTACTTTGGGCTTCTGCCCCTGGAGATGATTCTTTACGTGATCAGAATATTGTAGTTCTATCTCTTTACGGCACAAAGGATGGGGTTTTTCCCGAATCTCAGGTGGTGGATTCGCGTAGTTTACTGCCAAAGGATGCGGTTTTTATTGCGATCAAAGGCGGCAATCATTCGCAATTTGGTTCCTACGGCCTTCAGGCCGGGGATAATCACGCCGACCTGGCACCTGAAGAACAGTGGGCGCAAGTCGCCCGACATACTGTCGGATTTATGGATGAGGTATTGAAATAACAACCTGTTGAATTTTGGCGTTTTGCGGGAACCCATCGCTGGCTTTCACTGAAAATTTACGATCTATGAAACGTTGGAAGAAATTTATATTCATTTCATTTCTCTTTGCTTGTGTCACTACCGCGTTGGGACCCTTTGTTGTGCCTGTTCCGAGGCTGGATGGGTTGGTCTCTGAGAAGGATCTTGTTGATCCCGATAGCAGGTTTATCAAGATCCACGGGATTGACCTTCACTACAAAAAAGCCGGATCAGGCAAAAGGACGTTTGTACTTCTTCATCCGTTTGGCGGTAGTACGTATTCATGGCGTGAGGTGATGGACGATTTTTCGGAATTCGGCACGGTCATTGCTTATGACCGCCCTGCCTTCGGTTTAACGGAAAGACCGATGCCTGGGGATTGGGAGTCGAATCCCTACGGTATGAAGGCGAACGTCGAAATATTACATGAGCTGCTGGATACCTTTGGAGTGGATAAAGCGATCCTGGTGGGGAATTCCGCAGGAGGCGGGGTTGCTGTGGCATTTGCAATGGAGTATCCTGACCGGGTGGACGAGCTCATCCTCGTCGCTCCGGGCGTTGGCGGCGGCTATGGACCGCAGTTCCCAGCCTGGGCGCTGCCAGTGATGTGGACTCCGCAAATGAGGCATCTCGGCCCGCTCATGATGCGGGAATACCAGGAAACCCTCCCTCTCACTGTGGAGCGGGAATGGTATGATCAAGGCAGGCTGACAGATGAGATCCGCCAGAAACATTTACAATTATTGAAGATAAAGAATTGGGACCGCGCTTTTTATGAGTTGACCTTTGCTCCAGCTTATCCTGAGTTGCGCCCTTTACTCCCTACCCTGACGGTTCCCGCCCTGATCGTTGCCGGGCATGAGGATAGGTTGATCCGTTCATGGTATTTCGAAGCGATTGCAGCTGAAATGCCGGATTCCCGACTTGAGGTCATTCCGAATTGCGGCCATGTACCGCAGGAGGAATGCCCCACGCCTTTCATGAAAATAGTTTTGGATTACTTGAGACTTCAATGATGCAAGGATTGATCACGCCGGGTGAGATCGCCCCGGATTTTGTACTCACAGATGTTCGTGATAATTTGGTCCGCTTGTCTGATTTTCGCAACAGTAAGCCGGTTGTGCTTGCCTTCCTGCGCGGATTTTCCTGACCGTTCTGCCGCGCGCAGTTGGCGCGTATGCGAGACGAATACGATCATTTCACAATTCGCGGCGCAGAGATCTTGGCCGTGGGTCCGGATAAGGAAGATGTGTTCAAACGATATTGGGCACGGGAGGAGCTTCCTTTCATCGGGTTGCCCAACCCCGACCATTCCGTCGCCCGCCTCTATCGACAGGAAGTGAATCTCTTCAAACTCGGGCGGATGCCGCTAAATGCCATTGTCGATATCACTGGAAGAATTCGTTTTATCCATTATGGTTCTTCCATGGCGGATATTCCTTCCAATGAGACTTTCTTCAACGTAATAGATGAATTGAATACGGCATCCAAGTAATATGACACTTGGACGTATTGCATTTTTAGGTTCCGGGGAAACATCTCTTGCCGGAGGGCGAATCTTCGAAACCCTTGCCCGGCTCCTTCCTAGCCCTTTGCGGATCGCCATTCTCGAAACGCCTGCTGGCTTTGAGCTGAATGCTTCCCTTGTGGCAGGGCGTGTGGGTGAATTCCTGAAGACACGATTAGGGAATTACAAACCGACCATTGATCTGATCCCGGCAAGGAAAAAGGAAACCGATTACAGCCCAGACAATCCGGATATATTGGCGCCATTGTCCCAGGCTAACATGATCTTCATGGGACCGGGTAGCCCCAGTTATGCGGCACGTCAGCTAAAAGGTACTCTTGCGTGGGATATCATTCGCGCCCGTCATCGTCAGGGAGCAACGCTAATCTTTGCCTCCGCGGCGACCATCTCGGTAGGGCAATGGGTACTACCGGTTTATGAGATATACAAGGTCGGTGAGGATGTACATGTCAAGGATGGGTTGGGATTGTTCGCCGATTTTGGGATGAATGTCTCTTTTGTGCCCCATTGGAACAACGCCGAGGGCGGTGTGGACTTGGATACCAGCCGCTGTTTTGTTGGCATGGAACGCTTCCGTCAATGGTGTGACATGCTTCCGCCGGAAAATACAACAGTCGGTTTGGATGAACACACGGGCATCATCATGGACTTCGAAGAGGGGATTTGCGAGGTCAGCGGAGTGAGTTCGGTCTCTCTCGTGCGCCAATGCAACCCGGAGATGTACCCCTCCGGATCGAAATTCAGGCTAAGTGAGCTTGGTAATTTCCAAAAACCGGATCCGCGCAACATCGGCATTGCACAAAATGTGTGGACAATGACGGTCGAGGCGCAAGCTTCCGGACAAGATCGCCCGTCTGATGATGTGCTTGCCCTGCTGGAAAAACGCAAACAGGCAAGGATGAATAAAGATTTTGCAGCGTCGGATCGTTTGCGCGACGAAATCGCCGCCCTGGGGTGGAAGGTCAAAGATACAAAAGAAGGGCAGGAACTGGAGAGGATTTGAAAATAGACCTTTTGTAAAAGTTTGATTTGCCGCAGGGTTCTCAGAGAGGATGGGGTTTATTTTTTCACAAGGTTTTGCGGACTTTACCTGTATTGCCGTTTCCTCCGCGAAGATGCAGGGCTGCAGGTACAGGTATGGCGCTGATGGAATAAAAAAGCCCTCTCGCAGCGAGAAGGCTCAATGGGGTCGATCAAAACCAAGTCAAGAAAGAGGCGGGGCTAGAACTCATCCTCCTCTTCCAGCCATTCATCATCCTCTTCGCCGTCAATTTCTTCGTCTTCCCATTCGTCCATTTCTTCTTCGTCTTCCCACTCGTCATCCGCGGCGGCGCCTTCAGTAGGGGAATAGGTCACACAGCCGGTGTCCGGGTCGAATTCCACGGCAGCTGCGCCGCACAACCCTTCATCGATGAACACACAATCGGTGTAGTGACATTTGATACGGGGCATTTCGAATCCTCCTAGATTTCGTTTCGGATCAGGCGCGTGACCGCGATGATAAAGATCAGGGTCATTGAAACCTGTGACGTAACGCAGAACGGGCAGATCGCTTTCAGAATGGCAAGTTCGACATAAACAAGCCAGAGCGTGAAAAGGAAGCCGGTGAGAGACATGCCGAAGATCAGCATCGCCCCGTTCTTGCGCAGGAATTCCAATTTGTTCTCGTAGAAGTGGACGATCAGGATCGTTGCGTAGCCGATAATGCCGAAGACCGCAACAGGAATGCCGTTCACTTCAGAGAAGACGCTGGCGTTCACCGTGGAGCAATCGCCAGAGCCGAGACACATGCCGTCATTGCCGGTGAATTTGTAGATCGTCATGTACACTGAAACTGCCAGACCGACGATCACAAGCGCTACCGAAGCGCGATAAAGCCATTTATCCATGTTTCCTCATAATAAGATGGCGTCCACTTCCGAGCCAGCAGGCACGCATTTTACACCAGCGGGAATGATTAGTAAAGCATCTGCTTGTACCAGTGATAACAGGTTGCCCGAGCCCTGGTGGCCGGTGAGATATGCAGACGGGTTGCCGTCTACAAGCTTGATCTTCGCCCGGAGATAACTCTCCCTCCCATCCGATTCAACATTCTCCGCGCATCGAAGCTTGATTCTTTGCCTGTCTCCATCTATTGCGCCGCTCATTCGTTGGAGTGTTGGGCGAACGAAAACCTCAAAACCAACAAAAGCCGAAACCGGGTTGCCAGGGAGTCCGATGAAAGGGATTCCATGATATTCGCCGAACGCGAGGGGTTTTCCCGGCCGCATATTGACTTTCCAAAAGTCCATGCTTCCATTCGTATCGATGACGTCCTTTATGAAGTCGAAAGCGCCTACGCTGACCCCCGCCGATGAAATGATCAGGTCCGCATTTTCGCTTGTTGCTTTGTCCAGCAAGGCAGTGACCGCTTCTCGGGTGTCTCTTGCCACTCCCAGACGAATGACCTCGGCGTTCAAGTTGGTCAGCAGGCTTGCGAGCGAATAGGAGTTCGAATCGCGAATCTTCCCTGGTTCAAGAGGTGCGCCGGCTTCGAGTAATTCGTCTCCTGAAGACATCAAAGCCACACGCGGCTTTTTATGAACATTCACGGCTGAAAGCCCCAGGGTTGCGAGCAGACCAAGATCCTGCGGCCTGAGAATCCTTCCCTGATGTAATACAACGTCTCCGGTCCGCATGTCCATGCCACGCGGGCGGACGTTGTCTCCGCTTGTCAATTGTTTTGTAAGCTTTACTGTTTTAGGTGGGGCTGTCCCTGAATTACGATTGCTGAAATCCGTTTCCTCCACTGGTATCACGCAATCTGCGCCCTGCGGCACCTGTGCCCCGGTCATGATGCGAGCGGCTTGGCCTGCTTGCAAGATAATCTTCGGCGCAGTCCCTGCGGGAATGTCAGCAACCACTTTCAGAGTTTGGCCCGCATTTCCATCATCCGACCGCAATGCAAATCCATCAACCGCCGAGTTGTCAAAAGGCGGGTAATCGCCGTCTGAAACCAAGTCTTTCGCCAGTACCCGGTTCAAAGAGTCGCTTAATCCGACTGAAACGATTTGAGTCTTTTGGATCTGGGAAAGGATGCGCTTGCGCGCCTCAGTTACACTAAGCATATCGAAGCGCCGCGATTATACCCCTATTGTCGGGGAGTGTTGTGTAATGCATTACTGGTAGAGAGCGAAATGCAATGTGCAGAGATTTCCGTTTTTGTGATTTTCGTTTAACCCCCTGTGGTTGGCTCGCCGGTTACCCAGGCTTGGTTCGCACAGCTTCCATCACATTTGGCAGGATCTCGATGCGGGTCAGGATTCGGCTCAACTGGGTCAGGTCTTTGACCTCGATGACAAGTCTCAAGTCCGCGATGCTGCGGTTGACGTTCACCGACACATTATTGATATTGATATTTTCGTCTGCGAGCAGGTTCGAGATGTCGCTGAGCAACCCTTCACGGTCGTAGGCTTTGATCTTGACCGGGATCGGGAATGTCTGTTCGACGTGCCCCCAACCGACCTTCAGGAATCGTTCGCGGTCTTGAGCTTGTAATATGTTTGGGCAATCCTGCCGGTGAATGGTGGCTCCACGTCCTCGTGTGATGTAACCCACGATCTGGTCACCGGGCATGGGGTTGCAGCATTTCGCCATTGTTGCCAGCATACCCTTCAACCCGACGACTTCAACAGCATCTGTGGGTTTGACCGGAACGGCAGGGGCATTCGCTTCGAGGATATCCTTGATCTCTTCGTCCTGCGAAAATTGCCTGATGAGCTTGCTAAGGGAAAGTTCGCCTGTCCCAAGGTCGATGAACATCTCGTCGGAAGTTTTATATTCCAGTTCGCGCGCCAGTTTTTCGAAATTTACTTCATTGATGCCGAGCCGTTGAAGTTCACGCTCAAGCGTTTCCCGTCCGGTCGCGAGGTTTTGTTCATCTTCGAGCTTTTTGAACCATACGCGGATCTTCGATCTGGCTCTTTGGGTTTTTACCAAACCAAGATTATTGTTCAGCCAATCCCGGCTCGGACCGCCCCGTTTCGCGGTCAGGATCTCCACCTGATCGCCCGTCTTCAGCTCATTGTTGAGCGGAACGAGTTTTCCGTTCACCCGTGCCCCGCGGCAGCGGTGGCCAATGTCCGTGTGGACGTGATAGGCAAAGTCGATGGGGGTCGAACCGGCGGGCAGGTCGATGGCATCGCCTCGCGGGGTGAAGATATAGACCCGGTCACGAAACACGTCACTTTGCATCGATTCAACGAATTCGGTGGCATCGTTCACGTCGCTGCCCCATTCCATCATCTTGCGCAGATCCTTGATGCGCTCCTCGAACTGCTTGTCGT
>CAZYLM010000018.1:0-23784 GCA_964648645.1 uncultured Anaerolinea sp. | reverse complement strand
CTTCGCAGCCAGACGGACATCCCGGTCGAAATGTGGGACGAATCGAACAGCACCCGGATCGCCCGCGCCGCCCGCATTGAACTGGGTGTCTCCCGCAAAAAACGCGCCGGTCATCAGGATGAATACGCGGCGGTCGTGATCCTACAGTCATATCTTGAAGTAAAACGCAATCAACGAGCATAAATCTAAAATCGTAAATCCAGAATCGTAAATCGAATGTCTTCCCGCTTTTTCCGTCGTTACCAACTCTACTTCATCCTTGTTCTATTTTTTCTCATTCTTCTGGGCTGTGTTTTTGCATTTATCTATTACATCCCCGCGCGGGCATCACTTTTGTACGGCCCCCCGGCGAGAGATTTGTCAATCGCTGAGCGCATCGAATATTCGACCCGCCTGCTTTCACACGGTGATGTACTTACTACACCGCTCGATGTGAATGGAGTCGAACGTCCATTTCGTGTCGACCCTGGCGAGTCGGTCTCTTCGATAGCCGACAGGCTGGTGAGCGAATTCTTCATTACAAATGCAGATGCGTTCCTGGATTACGCCATCTATACCGGGATCGACCTGACCATTCAATCCGGCGATTTCAAGCTCAGCCCGGCTCAATCCATTGTTGACATTGCCCAGGCACTGCAAAAATTGAATCCCTCCGACGCCGTGTTAACCATTTTGCCCGGTTGGCGGATGGAGGAGATCGCAGCCTCTCTCCCGACCTCTGGCTTGAGCATCCTTCCCGAAGAATTTCTCGCCGCCACGAACACTCCGCCTCAAGTCCTTGACTTCGCCTCCCCTGCATCAACGGAGGGGTTCTTCTTCCCGGATTCGTATACATTACCGCGTGAGACGACCCTTGACCAATTGCTCGATGTCATCGGCAGGAATTTTGCTGCCAAATTAACGACTGACCTCCAAAACGGGTTTGCCACTCAGAACCTGACCATCTATCAAGCCGTGACCCTCGCTTCGATTGTTCAGCGTGAGGCAGTCCATGCCGAAGAAGCGCCGTTGATCGCTTCGGTCTATCTCAACCGTCTCGCCATCGGCATGAAGTTGGACGCCGACCCGACCATTCAATATGCCTTGGGATATCAGGCTGATAAAAATACGTGGTGGAAGAGTCCGCTTGCATTGTCGGACCTGGAAATTAGTTCTGCGTATAACACTTATCAAAACCCCGGCTTACCGCCCACCCCAATCTCCAATCCCGGCATCGAAGCGCTGACAGCGGTTGCCTTCCCTCAGACATCGACCTACTACTTTTTCCGTGCCGCGTGTGACGGCTCTGGCACTCACGTCTTTGCTGAGACGTTTGAGGAGCAGGTCGCGAATGGGTGTCCCTAATAATTTCATTCGGAGGAATCATGAGTTCCCTTGCTTCACGCCCCTGGTTACCGAATTTTTCGGATGAATTCATCCGGTCGCTTGCCGCCCGGTATTCGAAATATGAATCGGCAGCACTTGAAAGTGAGGTCGGTGCATTGGTGCGACAAAACCGGCGCATCCATGATCTTGAGTGCGTCAACCTCAACCCTGCGACCAATGTGATGAATCCGCGCGCGGAAGAGATGCTCTCAAGCGGGTTGGGTGCACGTCCGTCTTTGGGATACCCCGGCGATAAATACGAGATGGGTCTGGAGGCGATCGAACGCATCGAGGTCATTGCGGCGCAGTTGGCATCTGAGGTCTTTGACGCCCGTTATGTTGAGTTGCGCGTCCCCTCCGGTTCGATCGCTAATCTCTACGCTTTTCTGGCAATCTGCAAACCCGGCGATAAAATCATCGTCCCGCCGCCGTCGATTGGCGGACATGTGACGCATCATCAGCCGGGCGCAGCGGGTCTGCTCGGGCTGGATATCCATTTTGCCCCGGTCGATGCGGATAATTACACGGTCGATATCGATGGGCTAAGGAAGCTTGCCAGGGAGATCCATCCGCGGTTGATCACGATCGGTGGAAGTTTGAATCTCTTTCCACACCCAATTCTGGATATCCGCTCGGTCGCAGATGAAGTGGAATCGCATGTTTTATTCGACGCTGCCCACCTGAGTGGAATGATCGCTGGAAAAGGGTGGCAGCAGCCCTTGAAAGAAGGCGCACACCTGATGACAATGAGCACGTATAAGAGTCTGGGAGGGCCGCCCTCAGGGATGATCGTCACGAACGATGCAAGCTTGGCAGAACGGCTCGATCACATTGCCTTCCCGGGGTTGACTGCGAACTTCGATGTCGCAAAGACAGCCGCGCTGGCTGTTACATTGTTGGATTGGAAGGAATTTGGTTGTGATTATGCCGATAAAATGGCGCGGGTTGCCCGTGCAATGACGGATGCATTATTGACAGAAGGTTTGCCCGTTCATGCGGCGGCAAAAGGCGGGACAACCTCCCATCAGTTCGCGCTGGAAGCGGAACAGTTCGGAGGCGGGCAAAGCGCATCGAAAACCCTTCGGCGGGCGAACATCCTTGCCAGTGGAATCGGGCTTCCGCTGACACCTATTGAGAACGACCTCAATGGCTTACGACTGGGGACTACTGAGATCGTCCGCCGCGGGATGACGGAAGAACACATGCCCTTACTGGCAAAGTGGATCGCGCGTACGTTATCTGATGCGGGGAATGCCGAACAGGTGGCTGGTGAAGTAACGGCATTCCGCCAGGGCTTTCAGGATATTCACTTTATCCGAAAATAACCTCATTTTCCTATCTGGCTGAATTCTATTTCCTAAATGCATCCCAAACTTCCAGAGCGGGTTTGGGACTGCCGTCAAAATTTCGCAAGCCGATGTAAGCAAAGTTGCCGAGGTTCTGCGCCTCCTGCGGGTCGCGCCCCTGCTTTTCCATTTCTTTAGCGTATGAATCCAGGTTGAAATCGTTGAGCAAGGTGTTGACCCAGAAAGCAAGGCGCGGACCCAGTTGGGTATGGATCGTGTTGAGATAGGCTACTTGATCTTCCGGCGTGTTTGTGAATTGCGCAAATGCCGCAGTGGAGTATCCGCTTTCGGCGATTGCGATGGGCTTCGAGGTCCGCGGGAGAAGCGGTGAGTAGTAATCCGCTGGGATGTCTGCACCGTGGGAAAAGACGAAGTACGGGTAAGTGGAGATCACCCAAATATCCAGATTCGGCTCGAAGGCTTCGACCTGCTCCCAGTTTGGGGTGAGGCGCTGCCTGTTCCCTTCCTCGGGCTGGGGGAACATATTATTCAAATCCTCCCATTGAAATGAAACAAAGATTTGCGTTTCGGGCGCTTCTGCTTTGACCAGCGCGTAGATTTCGTTGTACAGGCTGATGAAGTTGGACGCATCTTCAGCGTGGGCGTCCATGTAAGTGTTGATCTCGGAGGCGAGACCGAGGTAGCGCGGTTGAAAATTTTTCACCACCCATAGCGCGTAATTCCTGTAAGCGCTGCGGACGTTCGCATCTGCAAAGTCCGCCTCCCAGCCTGGGGGTATGCCTATGAATTCGCGGCGATTCAGCCCATTGAGTGCATCCAGGATGAAGATGATATCGAGTCCATTTTGCTGCGCCAGCTTCACCTGATTCGTGAGGTCGGTGCGGGTTTGCGATTCACCATCCACGCCGTTGACGAAACTTTCCCAATCGATGTTTTGCTGGATGAGGACAAAGTCGCCGTGTTCGCTGATGCCTTTGAAGGTTTGGAAGACGCTCTCGATGGAAACTTCGGGCGGGGAGGGGAAGAAGCCGTAGGCAGTCCTCCCTGAATCAAAAACGGGAGGTTCAGGTGGCGGGGCGGAGGTGTTACCACCGTTGCATGCGAGGGAGGTAAGGATCAGGGTGGATAGGAAAATAATAATTTGCCGCATATCGGTATTACAGGATTTTGCGGCGAAAAGTTGCACATTGCGTCAGGCGGGTTTTCGGTTCAGGTAATACAAATAGCCAGTCATGGCGCAACCAAGAATGATCAACGTCAATCCCTGCCAGATGACGGGGACGAGCAATGCCCGTACCATTGCAGAAGCGAAGTCGCTGGTAAAGCTGGTAAGGAAATCTGGCAGATAATTGGGCAGGCGCTTCGAAAGGATATAAGCGATCACCCTTCCCATTATGGGCGCACCGAGAATTCCCATGACAAAGGTGAGGAAACCCGAGACGAGAGTCGGGATGCCCCACCATTTCAGCCAGTCGTTCAACGATCTGACGGCAAGGAAAGTCATGCCTAGCAGGCATGCAATCGGCAGGATCGGGCTAAGGCGCATAAAAAAGCGGATAAGTTGCAGTCTTTGGCGCGGGTCATTTTGAAGCGGAGCAGTCAGGATTGTCATTTGGTCTGGGATGATCGAAGCGGTAAATTGCAATTGCGCCTGGATGATCGGTGTCACCAAAGGAAGCAAATCTGCTGGAGGGTTGCAAAACTCGATCTGCCCGCCCATCAAAAGGTTGACTGAAGCGCGGGCGATCTGTTCGGCAGTGCAAGCCGGGAGACTGCTTAACAGGGAAAGGACCGCTTGTGAGCCTGTCTCGCTTGCCATACTGGTTTTGATTGGTTGCAAATCCACCTGGACCTGATTCGATTGCATGTTGAGATAGGCAAAGGTTGAGACAAGGACGTTGTCGCCCATGGCTTTCAAGCTTTCTGGCGGTAATAGGGCACGGATGAAGCTCTCCCATGCCTCAATGCTCATCCCCTGCATGATGGGCGGCAACTGGCCCGTATCTGTACCGGGGGAGGCGAGGGCTTTCGCCATTAGCGCAGGTAGTTTGTTGTAAAAGTCCTCGCGTACAAAAGCGCGTTGATACGTCTCAGCGGTAAAGGCGCGCCGGTCGAAATTGAAGGACAGGATCGCCATGATGGTGGTAATGACGAAGAGACTTGCAAGGATTATAGAGAGCGATTTTCTGAAATTGTTCATGGTTTTTATGCTGGCTGTGTATTAATCACCTGGTTTCGCTATGACGTAAGGATTTGAATGTAATCCTGAGCCACGTTTTCAGCGTTTCCTGCACCCAGCAGGCTGAGCAGTTCGTTGACCAGTGTTGCCTTCCGGTCGGCATCTTTGCGACTCCAGGTCGTGCTTTTTACTTCGAGGAAGGTTCCCAACTCAGGCTGTTTCACTTCATCCAGGTTGATGAAAAATTCGGTGTCCTTATATTTGATATGCCAGCGCAGGCGGTTCTTTTCCACCGAGATCTCCGTCTTTGGCTTGAAGTATTCCCGATAGAACCTCAGCGACTGGGTTGCGGGGGCGATGAAGCGGCTGCGGGATAGCAGGACATCCTGCGTGATCTCACCCTCACGTTGCAGACCGATCAATGTCAGACGCGTGCGAGTGTTGATGATCTCACCTTTTTCATTCATGAGGTTATCTTCCCGGTAACGCAAGCGTCCCTGGGTGGGGTCGTCGAACAGGAAGTATTCGTCGAATTGACGATAGATCTTATGGGCTGTGACTTCGATCTCTTGCCGCTTCACATTCTGGATAATGGGATTGGGGTCTTCGACCTTGACCTTTGCCTGCACCTCGAACGATTCCTCCTCCAGCGAACCGCCCAAGGCGATCAGTTTCGAAAGCACCGATTGTTCCCGCTCTGAAAGGAAGGTATCGATCTTGGCGGCAAGTTCGCATGCCCGAGCGATCAATTCTTTTTCGTCGATGGTCAGTAACTTATGGTCGCGCATCAGCCATTTGCCGTTGACCATTAAATCAGTCACATCGGTGGATTTGGATGCGTACACCAGCTGGGCATAGGCATTCTGCGGGTCTCGTTTGAAGCGCGGTGTATTATGCAGCGGGTTGGTGTTGACGATGATCATATCCGCCCGCTTGCCGACTTCCAAAGAGCCTGTAATGTCGCCGAGATGCAGCGCTTTCGCTCCAAGGCGGGTTGCCATGGTCAGAGTAGTTGCAGCGGGGAGGACGGTCGGGTCATTGGAAGCAGCCTTGGCAACAAATGAGGCGAGACGTACTTCTTCGAACATATCCAGGTCGTTATTCGATGCAGGACCATCAGTGCCGATTCCAACATTGAGGCCATCTTCAAGCATTTTGGCGACGGGGGCAAAGCCTGAGGCGAGTTTGAGATTCGATGATGGGTTATGCGACACACCTGCGTTGGCATGCTGCAGGGTGCGGATCTCGCCGGTGTCGATGTGGACGCAATGCGCAGCGATGACCTTTGCTTCGAAGAGCCCGAGTTTTTTGACGTATGGGATGACCGGCATGCCCTGTTCCTTACGCATATTCTCCACTTCAAAAGCAGTCTCCGAGATGTGGATATGCAATGGCACATCGAATTCTTTTGCCAGGTCGACGCAGGCGCGGATGATCTCCGGGTTTGTTGAGTAAGGCGCGTGCGGTGCGATCGCCGGGACGATAAGCGGATGTCCCTTCCACTTTTTGATGAACTCGCGGGCATAGGCAAGTGAATCATCGTAGGAAGGTGCGTCGGGTGCAGGGTATTTCATAACCGACTCGCCGCATACGGCTCGCATACCTGCATCAGCTGTAGCCTGGGCGATATCGTCCTCGAAAAAGTACATATCGTTGAAAGTCGTTACCCCGCTGCGGATCTGTTCAGCGCATGCGATAAGGGTGCCCAGCCGGACGAATTCCGGAGAGACAAACTCCCGCTCGACTGGCAGCATGTAACCCATCAGCCAGACATCGAGCCGCAGGTCGTCCGCCAGCCCGCGGATGAGAGTCATGGGTACATGGGTATGCGCGTTGACGAGGCCGGGCATTAAAATCTTTCCGTCGCAGTCAACTACTTCTTTTGCAGAGTATTCTTCTTTCAACTCGGTTTCAAGTCCGACGGCGACGATGGAATCGCCTTTCACAGCCACCGCGCCGGGATCGTATTGGGTCAGATTTTCATCCATCGTCAGTACGATGGCATTGATGAAGAGGATGTCTACGGGTTTGGTCATTCAGTCTCCTTGGTGTTTTAGTAAAACTGCCACGTTGCAAGCGTGATCTACGGCTGAACGCCGTTTAAAAAAAACTATCTCCAATTCAATATCACTTCCAGCGCCTTGAGGTTTTCATCGAAATCAGTATATTTATGCGTGGAAAGCTCCATGTCCACCGCAGTGATGCCAAGCTCGACCGCATAGTCGGCGAGGGTGCCTGTATAGACGCAGCCTGTGTCGATGGGGGGGTAGGGATAGCCGGTTGCCTTCGAGAGCGCTTTTGCAAATTTTTTAGAATCCGCTTCCCAGGGTTCCCCGCCGGGGAAAACGCCCAAAGCTGCGCTGTGATAGCTGATGAGCGCCTCGACCTTGTGCGATTGCAGGAAATACATCATCGCTTGAGTCTCCGGCTCTGATCCGGGACCTGTTCCGCCCGTGGTCTTGGTCAGGTCCCAGCAGCCGGTACGATCCCAGCTCTTCTTCCAGTTGGCAGGGAAGTTACGGTTCAAGTCCACACCGTGGTCGTTGACCCGCCCGTCGATGCCGTGGTCGCGGGCATCACCGTCCGGGTTGAGATTACGCAGAATGTAGAGCGTCACATCGTTTGGGACGATATCGGGGTTGTCGAAAATGTGCTGGATCAATTCGTCAGCCAGTGCAATGGTATTCCATTCATAGCCGCCGTGAATGCCTGCTACGATCATTTTCTGATGTTCGCCATTCCCGAACACATACACTTCGATGGGCCGACCTGATACCGAATAACCAACGGCGGCAAAACTGGCCCGCCCCTGTCCGGCGTTTTGCAGGACGAATGGCGTGGGTGTTTGTATCACGATCAGGGTCGAATGCGGATTGGGTGTGATGGTCGGCAGGTTGAGGATTTGCGGCACGGGCGTGAACGTCGGCGGCATGGTGGCAGTGAAAACAGAGCGCGGTTCCTGTGTTGCGGCATGGGCAGGTTTCATTGCCCAATAGGCAACCATCACAAGCGCAACTGCTGCCAGCCCGAAGATATTCAAGCCCCAGGCAAGGATAACCAGAGGTGCATCGTTCTTTTTGCGAGGTTTTGATTTCTGGGGCACTACATTTCCTCTAGGGTCGACCTGAGCCAGTTCAAAGCGAGGTTCATGCTCCAGCGTGGAAGGCTGCGCGGTGGACCGCCGTAGGTGATGCGATGAGTCTTTTCCCCTTTCTGCGTGATCATCACCATCTCTGCGGCTCGTTCTTTAGCAAAGACCGAAACACCAAGGGCGATATCTGCCTTCGAGTCAGCCTGGGCGGCGCGCACGGCTTGGGTCAATGAGTCAAGAGTTAGATCAGGGAAGGATGCGGTGTGTGGAATCTTTCGGACCAGAAGTCCATTGAGTCCGGATTCGATCGCAGTCAGAGTCAAGCCTCGGCGGGAGAGCATATCCAGCACAACCTCCTCGAGCGTATCCTCGTCTGCGCCGAAAACAAAGGGCCCCAATCGTTCGCGTACCTGTGCCTCCACTTGAGCGATCATCTCATTCGCCTCGGATTCGCTTTTGGCTTTTGCAGCGATGCGGATGTCGACCACACCGGTATGTGCGGCAAGTCCGACTGTTGGGTTGCTGAGCGTTTCGAGGTCTGCGATCTTTTCGTCGATCATCCCTTCGCCGAGGCCCGAGCAATGCAGCACACGTACTTTGATGAGCTCATCGAGGCCAAACCTTTTTTGTAAATAAGGAATGACCGACTCGTGCAGGATATGCTCCATTTCAGCGGGAACACCGGGCAGGGAGATCACGGCATTCTTTTTCGTTTCGAAGATAAAACAAGGCGCAGTACCGACCGGGTTGCGCAAACCGATCGCACCTTTGGGGACGTATGCCTGCCGTTTTTGATTCTCAGACGGTTTGCGCCCATAGCGCGCAATGGTTTCCACTACCTGTTGCCAAAGGTCTTCACGGAATTCGGTTTCAACTCCAACCGCCCTGGCGACGGCTTCACGTGTGGGGTCATCCACAGTGGGTCCCAGCCCGCCGGTTGTGATGACGATGTCAGCACGTTCCATCGAATGGCTGATGGCGCTGGCAATTCGATCTGTATTGTCACCAATGGTGATGGTGCGATACAAGTCCACGCCAAGGCTGCGCAGTGTGCGGGCGATGTAACGAGTGTTCGTGTCCACGATCTCGCCGAGTAATATTTCCGTTCCAATGGTGATGATTTCTGCAGAGGTCATAAATTCCTGTTTTAACAGCAAAGGACAAAAAGGCCGCGAAGGAAGAAAAAAGAAAAAAATCCTTCCCCTTCGTGTTCAATTAAACTACATTGTACTCGTTTATCAAACGCCCTTCTTCGAAGCGTTTCAAGTCGAGCATCGAAACATCCACACTCGAAAACCTGCCGTCCAGAATAAACTCGCTCATCAATTTGCCGGAGATCGGTCCGTGCATGAACCCATGACCTGAAAATCCAGTGCAAAGAAAGAAGCCTTTTACGTCAGTACCTCCGTAGATTGGGTGGGCATCTGGCGTCACTTCATACAGGCCCGCCCAATGAGAGGCGCGGCTTGCTTTTTCTAGCAGCGGCATCCGTTTGACGGCGGCTTCCAAATTTACCAGTTCGAAATCTTCGTCCACGTTCTGGTCGAAACCGGGTTTTTCTTTCGAGTTGCTCATGCCCACCAGCAGCCCCGTACCCTCGCGATGGAAATACAGTGACTGGGCAAAATCGATTACGAAGGGAAAATCCGCCGGCACCTCTTTCAGGGGATTGGTCGTGAACATCTGTCGTCGCAAGGGGGTGATGGGGAGAGGGACTCCAGCCATCGCACTGATCAGACCTGCCCATGGCCCCGCCGCATTGATGACGAGGCGCGCCTCGATCTTGCCCAGATTTGTCTCCACGCTTCGAATCTCCCCGCTGCTCACGGTGATTCCAATCACTTCTGCGTCGGTGATCGCGGTTACGCCTAATTTCTGCGCCGCATTGACATACCCCATCACGATGCTATTGGGGTCGGCGGTGCCATCCAGATGATGAAAGGTACCTGCCTGTGCGTCATCGAATCGCATGAGCGGCAAGCGCTTGCGGACTTCATCTCCGCTTAGCAGTTCAGTCTGCACACCCAGTCGATTCTGCATGGCAACATTGTGCTCGAACTCTTTGGCCACATTTTCATTGGTCGCCACCAACAGATAGCCGTATTTGTGATAGCCGGGGTCCTGCCCAAGTTCCTCTTTGAAGCGCTCGATCATCGGCAGGCTATGGATGGACAATGTCACATTGATCTCGGTGGAAAATTGATAGCGTACACCGCCCGCGCAACGCCCTGTAGCGCCGGTGCCAAAATGACTCTCTTTTTCCAGGAGAACGATGTTCTTCATGCCGCGTTTGGCAAGGTGATATGCCGCACTGGCGCCCATCACACCGCCACCGATAATTACAATCTCTGCTGTTGGGGAAAGTTTCATTTATATGCCGTCCGAAATTTTATTGATTTTTCTTCTGGCCCGCAAAAGGACTGTCAGATAGAGGGCGATCCCGAAATTGAAAAAACTCGCCCCACGGATGTCCGGCACCGAGCCGATGAAGAAATCTTTTGGCCAGACCAGCGCCAGCCAGTCTGCGACCTGAGAGACGAAGACCTTGTCGTAAAAAATTATTGCCGCCGCTCCAGCAATAGCACCCGTGACGCTGCCCGCCCCGCCAAGGATTACCATTGTCAATACCATCGATGTGATGTGGAATGCAAGCATGTCAGGCTCTGCTAGAGAGAACGTACTTGCAAACAAGGAGCCTGCCATGCCCGCCAACGCGGAACTTATTATGGAGGCAAGCAGCCGCTCTTTCTCCACGTGGATTCCCATCGCTTTTGCGGCAGTTTCATCTTCACTGCCTGCGATCCATGCGCGGCCCGAACGCGAGTTGATGATCCGCTGGCTGACCCATACTGTCAACAGGATTGCTGCAAATACCAGATAATATTTTTCCAGCGGAGTAATTAGCTTGAAGCCAAAAAGTGATGGCTGGGCGAAATTGCCCAATCCACCCGCTCCGCCTGTCAGGGATCTCATGTTGATCACAGCCTGGTTGCCAAGCAACCCAAGTGCGAGTGTTGCCACTGCAAGATAGTCTCCGCGAAGGCGCCAGCCAAGCAGCCCTTTGAGTAAGCCGGATAATGCCGCGATAAAAATTCCGCCGACGAGGGCAGGAGCGAATCCTACGATTGGACTCAGGATGGCGGTTGTATAAGCCCCCAGTCCGTAACTGAGAGCAAGCCCAAAATCCAAGAGCCCCGCAACGCCAAAGGCAAGATTAAGCCCAAGTGTGAGGATGATGAAAATTCCAGCGGTACGCAGAATGATCTGCCCGCCAAAATTGAACACCTGCAAAAGGAGGGGAAGGATGGCAAGCAGGATGGTCAAAATCAAAAGCCAGCGCCTCTGAGCCTGGCCTTTCGCTGGAGCGGTCAAAATGACCGAATCTCGAACCTGAACAGATACTCCCGCATCAGATGAGGTGAGCCCTGTCGGACGCCAGATCAACAGACCGATCAGCAGGGTCAGCATCAGGGCAGACGTCCATTGTGCGCTCAGATAATAGTCACTGAGGGAGGATACTGTGCCGATCAACAATCCGCTCAAGAGCGCGCCAGAGGGGCTGCCGATCCCTCCGAGTAATGCCGCAGCAAAAGCGAGAAGTCCACTTTGTGCGCCGTGCAGACCGAATGGGCGGGCATAATAGATCGCAAAAATGAAGGCAGCAGCTCCGGCCAATGCTCCCCCAAAGGCGAAGGCGCGGTTTGTGATCTGGTCCACATTGATGCCCAGATATTGTGCCAGGGTTTGATTTTGCGAAACCGCGCGGATGGCTCTGCCAGTCTTTGTCTTTTTAAGGTATGCAGATGCAAACACTGCAAAGGCGACCGCCATTATAAGCACAAAAACATCACTGAAGCGTACGACCAAATTAAAAGGTAAATGCAGGCTGTTGACCAGGTTGATCTCTGGCAGCAGGCTGGGAATTCCATCTGTTGGAACTTCAGCCAACCCGGGAACGCTACGATGTTCCCCGGGAATCCAGGAAGGCTGAAGCGTCCGCCATACCAGGGCCCCCTGGAATAAGATGAAAGATAACCCGAGCGTGGCAATGACCGGGGCGAAGCGCGAGACGCCGCGGAAAGGTTTGAAGCCAAATTGCTCCACACCAGCACTGAGAAGCCCGCCTGTGAACACTGCCCCACAGAATACCAACAGGAGCGCGCCCGCAAGTTGAAGCGGATCCCAATCTTTTTGTATGCCAAACCAGCGTACGAGAGTCGTGACAACCACTGTTGTCAGAGCAAAGACATCGCCGTGCGCCAGGTTTAATGTCCGGACTGTGCTGTAGATGACCGTCACGCCGATGGCATTCAATGCGAGAACAGCTCCGTTGGAGAGACCGAACACCAGAATTTGAATCAATGTCTCCAGTGGTCTTGCCCGCTTTTGGGCGGTTTCCGGCGGGGTGGGGGATGCGTGCTGCGCTTGTTTGCTAGCGGTCCATTCCAAATTAAAAGTTTGATTGCAATGTAATTGGTGATACCCACCCAGACTTCCCTTGAGGTGACCAGAGGCGGACGATTCGCTTTGAAACACTGCGTCCAGGTTTAGTTCAGGTCCCAGAGCCGCGGTGAGAGAATCATTTGTAATGCGAGGTTGCTCATCTTCCTTAAGTATTCCATATCCGGTGAAATAGCATGGTGATTTTCCCTGTATTTCGAAGCCATACTTTATACCGGTTACGAGGGAACCGTGAACGGCAAATTCAATTGTAAATTTAATGCCATCTTCTGTCCTTCCTTCGCCCTTCCATAATCCATCGAACGGTCCTGCGGGAATCTCCGGTGTAGGCGTTGGTGGAGCGATCGTAGGGGGCGTGGTGGAGCAAGCAGCCAGGAAAATGATTAGTGGGAAAAATACGAAGCGTAAAGAGCGCATGATAAGGGGTAAAGCATCAGCTCAATAACTCAAAAACCCGTTTTCAGGAGAAAACGGGTTTTTGTAAACCTGGGCACAAAATCCTTTACACAACACCAAGATAGGTCTTTTGGACCATTTCATTCTTCTTTAGTTTTTCGGCCACGTCTGTCATTACGATCTCCCCGGTCTGAATCACGTAACCGCGGTGAGCAATGGAGAGCGCCATTAAGGCATTCTGCTCCACTAGAAGAATGGTGGTCCCTTCAGAGTTGAGCTTCTTGATGATGTCGAAGATCAACTCCACAAGAATGGGAGCCAGACCCATGGACGGTTCATCCAACAGGAGAATCTTGGGTTTTGCCATTAGGGCGCGACCCATGGCAAGCATTTGCTGTTCACCGCCGGAGAGCGTCCCGCCTTTTTGGGTAAGACGTTCCCTTAAGCGGGGAAACAGTGTCAATACGTGTTCTAGATCATCCTTATAGGTTGTGAGGTCCTTGCGGGAGTACGCACCCATTTCGAGATTCTCAAGAACGGTCATGCGCGGGAAGATCATACGCCCTTCCGGGCTTTGCGCGACGCCGAGTTCCGAGATCTTATGAGGTTGCTGCTTATGAAGCTCGATCCCGTCAAGGATCACAGAACCGGAGCGGGGCTTGTTGAGACCTTGGATGGTGCGCAAAGTGGTGCTTTTGCCCGCGCCGTTCGAACCGATCAGGGTGACGATCTCGCCGTCATTGACGGTAAGGGAGATCCCTTTCAAGGCATGGATGTTGCCGTAGTATGTGTGGACATCTTTTAATTCAAGCATCTTGTTCCTCGCCTTTATTTGCTGGCTGTGCCTTTGCCGAGATAGGCTTCGATCACGCGTTCGTTCTTTTGAACGTCGGCAGGTGAGCCTTCGGCGATCTTCTCACCGTAGTCCAACACCGATACGCGGTCAGAAATGGCCATTACCACGCGCATATGATGCTCGATCAGCAGGATGGTTAGGTCCAATTCGCGGCGAAGTCGTTGGATGAAGTTTGTCAGGTCAAGTGTCTCGTTCGGGTTCATGCCGGCTGTCGGTTCATCCAGAAGGAGAAGCTTGGGTTGTGAGGCAAGCGCGCGGGCGATCTCAAGGCGACGTTGCAACCCGTAGGGTAGGTTTTTCGCAGTCACGTTCGAGTCGCTTTTTTTCAATCCGACGAATTCAAGCAATTCCAAGGCGCGACTTCGAGCGTCGGCTTCCTCTTTCAATGTAGCAGAGGTGTGAAAGACCTGCCCAATGAGGTTGGAAGTCATGCGGCAATGTTGGCCGACCAGAATGTTTTCGAGGGCAGACATATTCGCGAACAGGCGGATATTCTGGAAGGTTCGCGCGATCCCCAGGGCAGTGATGTCGAATGGACGTTTGCCTGCCAGGTCGACTCCATCGAAGGACATCTCGCCGCTGGTGGGTGTATAGACGCGAGTGATGGTGTTGAAAAAAGTCGTCTTTCCCGCGCCGTTGGGTCCGATAACGCTGGCGATCATTCCCTTCTCAAGATTGAAGTCGACCTTGTTAACAGCGGTCAGACCGCCGAATTGCATGGTGATGGCTTTGGCTTCGAAAAGCATGGCTGTCTCCTCTACCCTTTCTTTTCCGCAGAGTCTTCTTCTGCATCATGCATCTCGGCTCGAATCTGCGCATTCGGGATCAAGCCTTCGGGGCGGACCGCCATCATGATGACGAGCGTCAAACCAAACAACAGGAACCGGTATAAGATCGGGTTTGCATTGTCCTTTACTGCCAACTGGACAACCGGATTTGTGATGGAAGGTAAAACAGTATGTGTCAAAAGGGAGGAAAGGAAGTCTTTTAAGGCAGGCAGGAAGAGGCGATCCGCGCTCATGAGCACCAAGCCTCCTACGATCACACCATTGATATTGCCAATACCACCAAGAATGACGACACACAAAATGATAATGGAAGCGCTGAAGTCAAATACGCTTGGGAAGATACCCCGGATATATGCCGCATAGAATGCGCCAGCAAAACCGGAGAAGGTGGCACCCATTGCAAACGCAGCTAGCTTGGTCTTGACTGGGTCAATGCCCATTTGGGCGGCAGCTAGCTCATCTTCACGGATCGCCATCCAGGCGCGTCCGAGGCGGCTGTCGCGCAAGCGGCGGATGATGAAGATCGAAAGAAGAATGATCCCGATGATAAGGAAGTACCAAGTGATTGGGTTGCTTGATTCAAATTCGCCAATGAATGGGAGAGATGGGCGACCGATTGGGCTGATGCCTTTTTCACCCAGGGTGGCATCGAAGTGTTCGGTGAAAACGATACAAGTTGTATTTGCACCGAAGAGGGGCAGGATCCAACAAGTTAGCGGTTCCTTGATCGTGACATCTATCAAGTTTTTGAAAAGCACGGGTACGATCTCGCCAAAGCCAAGGGTCACAATGGCAAGGTAGTCGCCTCGAAGTGGCAGAGTTGGCGCCCCCAAAAGAAGACCCCAGACTGCTGCCATCGCAGCAGCGATCCAGATTACCAACCAGAAATTCAATTCTATGCTATGCACCGGGGACGAAAGAATTCCGGTTGTATAAGCACCGATGGCAAAGAATGCCGCGTAGCCAAGATCCAGTAGGCCTGCGTAACCGACCACAATGTTCAAACCGAGTCCCAAGATCACGAATATCAATGCAAAGATGATCTGGGCGGTCCAGCGTAATGAAGTGGCTTTATCAACGAAGGGGAAGACAACAACCAACAACCCAAGGAGGATCATTTTCACGATTTGTTCCTGTCGTGCAGGAAGTCCGCGCAATGAGGCAAGCAAAATAGTAAAAAAGACTGCGCCAAAGAAACCTATCAGATTGGCATTCATGGCGATATCAGCCTTGGTTGGCTTCTTGCCTATTGCCTCCATAACGAAGTTGTTTTGGTAAAGACTAAGAGCTAACAGTAAGAGGGCAGCGACCAATGCCGACGGCAAAACTGCAAGGGCGATCTTCATCGGGTCTTTGCGCCCAAAGCCGCTGCCAAGGCTTAGTCCTAAACCAACGCCCATCAACACGCCAATGACTGCAACAGACCATCCGCCAAACAGGAATGTCAGCAGTCCACCAACAATACCGAAAGTAATTCCAGGTCGAATTAGTTTCATGGCGACGCTCCTAAGCTTTCTGACCGGTCTGCTCACCGAGCAACCCGGTGGGTCGGAAGAGTAGGATCAAAACAAGAGTTGTGAAAACCCAGGCGTTCGTCCAGCGGGTGGAGAGATATCCGTCGCTGAATGATCGAAGCAAGCCGATAAGGAACCCGCCCAGCATGGCGCCTGTGATATTGCCGATACCCCCAAGCACCGCCGCAGTAAATGATTGCAACCCGGCGCTAAAGCCCATGAACCACCAGGCTGTATTATTGTATAAACCAGCCATCAAACCGGCTGCCCCGGCAAGACCGCCACCGATGAGGAACGTAGCTGTAATGACCCAGTCAATGTCGATGCCGAGCATTTTGGCGGCGTCACGGTTTTGGGCGGTGGCACGCATGGCTTTCCCAAGTTTGGTGCGTTGTACAAAAAGAAAAAGACTGATCATCAAAACAACAGCTGTGACAATCACAAGTACATCTTTGATGGTAATTCTCAAGGGAATTCCTGTGGATGCGAGCATGTTAACATCGTAGCCCATGTTTGTGACCATGATTCCGAGCATATCGGGAAACACTTTTTGCGAGGCGCCACCGGTAGTGCCGAATGAAGGGACCAGCCATGCCTGTGCAGCCCACATAAGGCCGACATTTTCTATGATGAAAGACATGCCGATGGCTGAAATCAATGGAGCAAGGCGCGGAGCATTGCGAAGCCGCCGATAGGCGAGACGTTCGATTGTCGCGTTAAGAACCGCACAAAAGACTACAGATACGACTAATGCAAAAAGTAGCCCGATTGCGATCCGCCCTGGATCCTGGCTATCCAGAGTGCCGGTTACTGAAAGCACCGTTAGGGAAGTAAAGACACCTATCATGTAAACGTCACCATGAGCAAAGTTGATCAATTCGATGATGCCGTACACCATGGTGTATCCAAGGGCGATGATGGCGATGATGGCACCATTGGCGATGCCGATGATCAAAAATTGAACCAATTGTATGGGATTGGCCTTGATGGCCGCATAAATGGAAGGAACATCCAAACCTGCAATTGGCCCGATCAAAAAGACAACATAAAGAACAAGTGCAGTAAGGGCAAATCGGCGCCAATTGAATTTTCGTTTCGTTGTTTCCATGATACTCCTCGTCTTTACCTGCAGTATCCCTTTTATTTCAATAGAGATAAAAGTGGGGGCGGCATGTACATGCCGCCCCCAAAACTTGCAAAGACTTATTTGAACGTGCCAACGGAAGCGTAGGCGCCGTCTTTGACCTGATAGAAGGTCATATCGGTGAGGCTGGTGTCGCCATTGGCGTCGAAGGACCAGGTGCCAAGTGCGCCGTCAAAGTCAGCGATGGCAAAGACCGCAGCGCGGATGGATTCGCGATCTGTTGGATCGCCACCAGCGGCGCAGACGTCTTCAATCGCCTTGAGAGCGACGTTCATGGCTTCGTAACCGTAGACCGCGTAGGGTTCGGTCAGAGCGCCGAATTTGGCTTCGTAGTCTTTCTTGAACTGCTGACCAGCGGCGGGGAGTTCCTCATAAGGAACACCGGCAACGGAGGCGTATACGCCAGCAGCAACGTCAGCGCCTGCGCCGTCGATGAAGGCCTGGGTCTGGATACCATCGGGACCAACGAACTTAACTGTTTCGTTGTCGCCCATGATCGCAACCTTGTCCTTCAAGAGCTGGGAGGCGTTGTTGTCAACGACCATACCAACATAGATGGCATCCGGAGCGCCACCGTTGTTGCTGGTGGAGATCTTGGTCATGAGGGCTTTGTAGTCAGCAGCCTTCGGATCGATGCCTTCGTGGCCAACGACGGTGAGTCCAATTTCCTTGGCGGTGGCTTCGAACACATCAGCAATACCCTTGCCGTAGAGTTCCTGGTCGTCGAGGATGTAGACGGTGGTGGCGCCGAGGGACTTTACGAAGTTGGCGGCAACCTTACCCTGAATGTCATCCGCAGCCACAACGCGAGTGTAGGAGCGAACGCCGGTGGGATAATAGGAGTCAGTCACACCGGGGAGATCCTTGTCAGCCTTGGTCAAGCCAGGATTCGTGTTGGCGGGGGAAATCATGACCAACGGACCAGCCTGGTTCAAGATCGGAATGGACAACTTGGCAGCGCCGGAGTTGAAGGTACCGAGGTAGGCAACGATGGAAGAATCGGCGGCAGCCTTGTTAGCGTTTTCGGTTTCCACAGCGGGATCCCACTTGCCGAGAGCAGCAGAGGCATCATCCCAGGCTTCGTATTCGATATCATAGGAGCCACCGCAGGCTTTGTAGTCAGCCTGTTCAAGGCGGAGTTGCATTGCGTTAACGATGGTTTGGGTCTGGGTCAGGGAAGAACCGGTCATCGGCAGGGACGACACGATCTTAAGGGTGCCACCGGCAGGGGCGGCAGCTTCGGTAGCGGCGGGGGCTTCGGTTGCCGCAGGGGCATCGGTTGCTGCAGGGGCTTCGGTCGCGGGAGCAGCACCGCCACCGCACGCGGCGAGCGCCATGCTGGCAACGACCAAAAGGGACAGCAAAGCGAGTAAACGCTTGTTCATTATCTTACTCCTCCAAAAAATCTAACGAATTTTGATTCCCGCAATTGCGGGTGACAACGAACATGCAGACCAGGCTTGGGTGGGTCAGCGTCACCTCCTTTCAGTGTATGGATATACAAAGAAAGCCTAAAAACCCTGTTAATGGATTTTTACGGCTTGCTTGGTTGAACCCTGAAGTGTGCCGGGTTTAAGATGACCAATGATACGGCGAATTTCCGCTTCGGTCAAGCGTGCTTGTCCATACTTTCCATTGAAAATAAGAGAGTAACTATCGGGAATTATTTTTCCGTGGGTTTGTAGAGCAATTGCTCGCGAATGCGAAGATCTGTATTGCGGATCTTCATGGCGAGGTCTGCGGCAAGGTTATACATCATGCGATAACCAAGCTGAGGGTAGGTTTCGCAAAGCATGATGATCTTGTCGCGGGGGATGACCAGAAGCCTGGTATCCTTTTGTGCGGCGCGTGCAGTGGCAGACCTCAATCCCTCATCCACTAGTGCCACTTCACCAAACGACTGCCCCCTACGCAGGCGTGCAACCACTGTATCCGCTTTTACAAGTGAACCTGTCGAACCCCGGTTAATCAAAATATCGACCTCGCCTTGTACGATCACATACAATTCTTTCGAACCGCTGTTTTCCTGAAAGATGACCTGGTTCGTATCGAAGGACGCGTCCTGGCACAGGTTGGCAACCAGTTCCAATTGAGTGGGGGTGAACTGGTAGAAGATATCACTTTGCTTCAAGAAGTTAACAAGATTGCTCATGGCTGGATACCTTTCCGGAGTTTAACATAATCAAGGATGAAGTGCAACGACTCTTGCTACGGGTAGGTCTGGTTCAGCCAGTCAAGCGGATCTACCTGGATGCCATTGACCCATAACTCCCAATGCAGATGCGCACCAGTGACGCGACCCGTTCCGCCCACCAATCCGATCACATCACCTTTGCTAACGGATTGCCCAACCTGCACCTGGATCTCGGACTGATGCCAGAAGCCGCTATAAACGCCCCAGCCGTGATCGATGACTGTGGCATTGCCGCGCACCGTCCATGGACCCGCAAAGACCACCACACCTGAAGCGGGCGCTGTGATCGGAAGTCCATCGCCGCCTCCAAAATCCAACCCAGTGTGGAATCCCTGAACGGAAAGATTGGTTCCTTGACCAATATAAGTTCTGCGGCTGCCATAACGCGAGGTAAAGTATGTTGACTCGGCATATGCAATGGCGGGTGAAATGAAATCACCGACCCACAATCGCACTGGTGTGGCTGGCGAAGTGATTGACATCAGCTGTTGCAATTCGGGTTCAGTCGATGCAGGGTCGATGGTGGCAGGGTCTACATAAAGAAGTGGGTCTTCAGGATAATTCCCTGAGACGATCAAAAGCAACTGTTCATAGGATTGTGTGCTGCCGTCCGGTAGGGTCGCGTCGAGTCGCAGGGGATATACACCCGGCTCAAGCAAGGCATGCACCCCTTGTAAGGCAACCTGAACGCCGCCCTGGCTTGGAAAAAAATGAAGCGGGTGATCTACGAGCACGCCGCCCAAAGTAACGCCGGGCTGTGCGGCAACAGTGATTACGCCAGTGCCGCCTTGTTTGATAGGCAGGTCACGGATTTCTGCACTGATAAATGCAGATGGAAGACCGCTTGCGTTATTGCCTGCAGCTTCTCCAGGGAGATACAAAGTGTCACCCGGCATACCCGCCCAGGAACCCTGCAATTGATTTACATCGGTCAGCGTCCAAACATCGGTGTTGTTCCTGACCGCCAATTCCAGAAGGGATTCTCCGACAACAGGGGAAATACGTTTTGAATATTGTGTCTGGTCCTGGATCGGTACGATCATATTTGCGCCTACGTAGAATTCACTCGGGCTGACAACATGATTAAGCCTTCTGAATAGGTCGTTTGCCACCTGGGTTTGACGCATCAGCCCGCGATACGAATCGCCGAAATTGATGAACTTCGTGTCAAGGATGCCGGTAATGCCCGTAAGCCCAGGGATGATCAATTGTTGACCAGCAGCTAGAGTGTTCGGGTCGGCAATCCCATTGACTGCCAGCAGGTCGTCGAGGCTGACGCTGAAACGCGCCGCAATGGAATACAAGCTGTCTCCCGGCTGGACGATGTAGATTGGCCCCGTGGAATCTTGTGCAAATGCCGGGTTGCCGGGAACAATAATCGTCGTCAGGAACACCAGAACAATAAAAAGTCTACGCATTATTGAATTCAACTTTATCGCCTATTTCGTAGTCCGCCCAACGGTTAGGATGTATTTCCAATGTATATCTTGCATTTGCTTTTGGGAAGTAGGCTGGCTTCCATGATCTGGCGATGACCTTGTCCACTACTGTCATGTCGGAGTTGATCCAGAACACTGCCAGGTCGAAGGGTACGAAGAACATATGAATGGAAGTGTCCAGGCGTGAATCGCGTTTCTCGACCAGCAGCAAGCCATCGTCAGGGTCGAGGCGGGGGCGAAACATCAATCCGCGCAACCGACAGGTGAAAGAATCACAGAACCCCACCCGGGCGGGTGTCTCCAGACTCCTGCTGAGATTGGCAACATATACGGGACGAAGCATGTCTTCTTTTGTCAGGAACCGGGCGGCGAATTCGCCGCCCGGTATAGGTTCACTTCTTGTTGATGACCCTCTCGACGCTTTCCAATAATTCCTGCGGGCTAAAGGGCTTTGCGATGTAGTCGTCGACCTTGGCAATGTGCAGCCCGAGAACTTTATCGATATTTTGCGCTTTTGCTGTGACGACGATTACCGGAATATCCCTCAGCGCCGGATCGGCTTTCATTTGTTGATATACTTCCCACCCATCCATGTCCGGCATCATCAAGTCCAGCAGGACAAGGTTGGGACGGAGTTCACGGATGAGTCGGATTCCTTCCACGCCGCCCGCTGCGCCCTGTACGTTAAAGCCTTTTCTTGCAAGGATCAACCGGATCAGGTCGATCATTTCAGGCTCATCTTCCACGCACAGGATGGTCTTTGCTATTGTTTCAACCATATTCTTTTGCCTTGGAAGCTAGTTTACCATAAAGAGACCGGACGATTTCTATGAAAATCATTACGTGGAACGTGAATGGCATACGCGCTGCACTCGGAAAACGCGCTCTGGATTGGGCGTTTAAGCAGACACCTGATGCACTTTGCCTTCAAGAAGTGAAAGCACGCCAGGAGCAGTTGACACCGGACCAATCAGCCCAATTGAAATTGCCATTCGTTTGGAATCCGGCCGAGCGGCCGGGGTATAGCGGCGTGGTCACTTTTTATGATAACACCCCGGATGAAATTATTTTGGGAATGGGAACCCCTGAATTCGATGTCGAAGGACGCGTCATTCAAACCCGATGGGGGGGCATTTGGCTTTTCAATATTTATTTTCCCAATGGGCAGCGTGGGCACGACCGCGTCGACTTCAAGTTGCGCTTTTATGAAAAACTATTGGAGTTATGCCGCTCTCTTCACGCAAAAGGGGATATGGTTGTTATCACTGGTGACTTCAATACCGCCCATATGCCAATCGACCTGAAGAATCCCAAAGCGAACGAAAAAACCTCCGGGTTTTTGCCGGAGGAGCGCGAGTGGGTGCAAAAGTACCTCGAGAACGGTTTTGTGGATGCCTATCGCAGGTTATACCCCGACCGGGTGCAATATACCTGGTGGACATACCGCCTCGATGCCCGCGCCCGGGACATCGGCTGGCGACTGGACTATTTCCTGGTCTCCGAAGCGCTCATGTCAAAAGTCCGTGACGTTATCGTACACGAGGCGGTCATGGGATCAGATCATTGCCCGGTGGAATTGATCCTCGATGTCTAGCCCGTTCCGCTGAACAGTGATTTTGAGGGGTTTTGCAGGCGGAATCAGGGTAAATTCCGAGCCATGTTAGAGAATCGTAATAATAGAATGCCCGGTCGCCGCGTCTAGGCGGTGACTTGGTATAATCTCCCCGTAAGTAAATTTTGGAGGATTCTGTGAATTCCCGAGGTCAATCCTTTTTTGTGTATTTTCTCCTGCTCGTAGCCATCGGCGCGATGATCTTCATCGGGATGCGTGACACCACGTCTGCAACTGAGCCGCTGACCATTAGTGAAGTGGCTCGCATGATCCAGACGGGTCAGGCCGCCCGCATCATTATCGAGAGTGACGACACCATCCGGGTGATCAAACCCAACGGATCGGAAGAAACCGCGCTTGAGTCTCGCAAGGAGTCGGATACGACCCTGATCGAACAACTCCGCGATTACGGCGTTACACCCGAACAACTCGCTGAGGTGGATATCGAAGTCAGCGCCCCTTCAGTGTGGGGGGGGGTATTGAGCGGCGCGCTGTATCTATTACCAGTTCTCTTTATGGGTGGTTTGCTGTGGTTCATCTTCCGGCAGGCTCAAGGTAGCAATAATGCTGCCATGTCTTTTGGGAAGAGTCGCGCCCGCATGTTCAGCGGTGAACATCCGACTGTAACGTTTGCCGATGTCGCCGGTGCCGATGAAGCCAAGCAGGAATTGGCGGAGATCGTCGAGTTCCTGAAAGAACCGCAGAAGTTTATTCAACTGGGTGCTCGCATTCCGAAGGGTGTTTTATTGGTGGGTCCTCCTGGAACTGGTAAAACCCTTCTTTCCAAAGCAGTATCCGGGGAAGCGGGGGTGCCCTTCTTCTCCATTTCCGGTTCTGAATTTGTGGAAATGTTCGTGGGCGTCGGCGCCAGCCGTGTACGTGACTTGTTCGACCAAGCCAAACGTCATTCCCCTTGTATCATCTTCGTGGATGAAATCGATGCGGTGGGGCGCCAACGCGGAGCAGGTCTCGGCGGTTCACATGATGAACGCGAACAGACGCTTAATCAAATGCTCGTCGAAATGGACGGCTTCGATACCGATACCAACGTTATTATCATCGCAGCCACCAATCGCCCCGATATCCTCGACCCGGCTCTTCTACGCCCTGGTCGCTTTGACCGCCGTGTGACTCTTGATCGCCCCGATGTCAAGGGACGCGAAGCGATCCTGAAGGTTCACGTCAAGGGCAAGCCATTGGAACCCGGCGCGGATCTCGCCTCTGTGGCTCGTGGCACACCCGGTTTCGCTGGTGCCGACCTTGAAAATCTCGTTAACGAAGCGGCGATTTTATCCGCCCGTCGGAACAAGAAATCCATCGGTCAGCCCGAATTGGAGGAAGCCATCGAACGCGTCGTGATGGGACCGGAACGCAAGAGCCGCCTCATCTCTGACGAAGAGAAGCGCATCATTGCCTACCATGAAGCTGGTCATGCCAT
>CAZYLM010000017.1:0-24276 GCA_964648645.1 uncultured Anaerolinea sp. | reverse complement strand
CCACGCGGATGATGGCGACGCCGCCGCTCAACTTGGCGAGGCGTTCCTGGAGCTTCTCGCGATCGTAATCGCTGGTGCTCTTGTCGATCTCGATGCGGATTTCCTTGATGCGGCCTTCGATTTCCGACTTCTTGCCTTTGCCGCCGACGATGGTGGTGTTTTCTTTGTCGGAGACAACTTTCTCGGCGCGCCCGAGATCTTGAATGGTGACGGATTCGAGCTTGCGTCCCATTTCTTCGGTCACGACCTGTCCACCGGTGAGAGTGGCGATGTCCTGCAGCATGGCCTTGCGGCGATCACCGAAGCCAGGGGCTTTGACGGCGAGCACGTTGAGCATGCCGCGGATCTTGTTGAGGATGAGGGTGGCGAGAGCTTCACCGTCGATGTCTTCGGCGATGATGACCAGTTCGCGCTTGCCGATCTGAACGAGCTTCTCGAGCAGGGGAACGATATCCTGGGCGGCGGAGATCTTCTTGTCGTAGATCAGCACATAGGCATCGCTGATCTGGGCTTCCATGTTCTCGGCGCTGGTGATGAAGTAGGGGGAGAGGTAACCGCGGTCGAACTGCATACCTTCGACGAATTCGGTTTCGAACTGCATCGTCTTGGATTCTTCAACGGTGATGACGCCGTCTTTGCCGACCTTGTCCATCACGTCGGCGATGAGCTGACCGACTTCCTCGTCCGCCGCAGAGTTGGTGGCGACGGAAGCGATCTCTTCCTTGGTATCGATCTTGACGGAATTCTTCTTGAGCTCAGCCACAATGGTTTCGGTGGCGAGTTCGATGCCGCGCTTGAGGAGCATCGGGTTGTAACCGGCTTCGAGGGCCTTCAAACCTTCGTTCACGATGGCGTGAGCCAGAACGGTGGAGGTGGTTGTGCCGTCACCGGCGATATCGTTGGTCTTCTGGGCGGCTTCCTTGAGGAGCTGGGCGCCCATGTTCTCGAACGGGTCTTCGAGTTCGATCTCTTTCGCCACGGAGACACCGTCATGGGTGATGGTGGGGGAGCCGAACTTGCGATCGACAGCCACGTTGCGACCCTTGGGGCCGAGTGTGGCGGATACCGCATTCGCAACGGCGTTCATGCCGTTCTTCAGCTTGCGGCGGGCTTCTTCGGAAAATACCAGTTGTTTCGCTGCCATAGTTTCACTTCCTTTTTAGTATTAATCTGTCATTGCGAGGGCGATAGCCCGAAGCAATCTCATGAGACTGCTTCACCCACTTGCGTGGCTCGCAGTGATGGGTGTCTTATCCAACAATTCCGAGAATATCGCTCTCGCGCAGGATGAGCAGTTTCTTGCCATCCATCTTCACTTCGGTGCCGGAGTACTTGGCGAACAGGACGATGTCACCAGCTTTCACATCCATGGCGACGCGTTCGCCTTTGTCGTTGCGGTCGCCAGGACCCGCCGCTAGAACCTTGCCTTGCTGCGGTTTTTCCTTCGCGGTTTCGGGGAGGATGATTCCGCTCGCGGTGATTTCCTCCTGTTCAATGGTCTCGATCAGCACGCGGCTGCCGAGGGGTTTGAACGAGATATTGCTCTTTGCCATTTGGTGCCTCCTAAAGGGGTTTGGTTTTTTGATTTTTGAATACTCACAGAATTAGCACTCAATACATCTGAGTGCTAACCGTTATCTTACCCATGAAAAATATCAAAGTCAAGGGGGAATATAAAAATTCTTACATTTTTCTGACTTTTGCCCCGCATCCTTTTGGACCCGTTCCTGCTTCACCCACTCAAGCCTAGTGCCCGCTGATTCATTGCTCTGGCAGGGGCTAGCCCCTGCCAGAGCCTGTGGTTATGGCGTCGGTGTGGTTTCCGTCAATGCAGGTTCAGGGGAGGCTGTCGGCGTAGGATTGGAGCCGGGGTCGACCGTCTCAGGGCCGAACGAGCAGATGGTCCGCACAACCCGCATATCTGCGGCGATGTTCGGGTCCTGGATGAACTCCGATTTTTCGAGGATGGCAGCTACTTCCAATGCCTGCGGACATTTATTGTTTTTCGTGGTGCTCAGCGCAGCCAGCTCGGAGGCATAAACGTCATAATAGTAAACGGTGCTGGCATCCAGGGGCAATCCGTCCACCCTGGCTTTCACATCGTTGGGACCACAGTCACCACGAGCCGGGCAGGATTCATCTTCGGTACAGCCATTGATGGCGCACCCCAGGGCGAGGATGCCCGTCTCATAGTTGCGGTTCTTGTGATACAGCACGCCCAACTCGCCGTATAGGACCGGGTTGGCTGGTTCGAATTCGATGGCTTTTTGAATGTTGCGAATCGCGATGAAGAATTCGCCCATCTGTGAATAGGTTTTGGCGATGGAGATGTATGGCGCCGGGTCTTTTACGCCCAACTGTGCATTGATGCGGGCGGTCTGGGCAAAATATTCCAACGATTTTTCGAAGAGCTGCCTTTGAACTTCTTCGTTCGGGCTCTCAAAGGCGAGGCGGCGGTACCCTGCACCCGCCCGCAGGTAAAGGAAGGTCATGTTCGGCGCAATGGCGATCGCCTTGTCATAGGATTCAATGGCGAGCGCATACTCGCCGAGCGATTCGAGCACATACGCATTGACGCGATGCACATCCATCAGGCTTGGATCCGCTTCCACCGCCTGTTCGATGACCTGCTGAGCCTGCGTCCATTTTTGCTGATCGACGAGCACTTCAGCATAGAATGCCTGGGCGAGCACATTGGAATTGTCCAATTGGATGGCGCGGGTTGCTTCCTGCTCCGATTTTTGCAGGATTGATTGACGCGTGCGATCTTCTGTAGTGTAGGATGCCTTCCAGTCCAGTGCAAAGGCGTGGACGGCATGAGCGTAGCTGCTATCTGGATTGACCTCCACAGCTTTTTCGGCGGAGGCTATGGCTTCTTCCAACCGGGTGAGGATGTCTTCTCGTTTGACGATCAGTGCTGTGGAGTAGGTTTGCACACGGGAAAGCTGCGCCCATACTTCGGCGTTGTTTGGGTCTACGGTGGCGGCGTCTTTGTAGGCGTCGATGGCGGATTCCAACTTCCCGGCTGTGAAATGCGCATCGCCCTCGAGAGTATAAGATTCGGCGAAACGTGTGGGAGTGGCGGTAGGCAGAAAGAGCGGCTGGACATCTCCCTGCTGCAACGAGCGGATGAGCCAAATTCCGGCAAGGATGACCACAACGAAGAAGAACATGCGATACACGCTCGAATCATCGCGGCGGCGGAAGATGCTGCGGCGGTAGTTGATGTTCATGGCGATGGAGTCGCAGTCGCTTCAGGGGTGGATTCTGCCACATCTGTCTGCCCGGCTTCCGGCGTGGTGGGAGGCGCGTTCAGGTTTTCCTGACAGCGGTTGGTGATCTCATTCGCATTTTCCACTGCCAGTTCATCGGCCGGGATGCGGGAGATGATCAATTGCGCGATCTGCAATGCTTCGCCGCATTGGTTCGTTCGCGCAAGCGCCAACCCGTATGTGAAATAATATTCCGCAATGCGCGGTGAACCGGGTGCGAGGTTCATGAACTCCATCTGGTAGCCATCTTCTGACAAACCACCCTTGACCACATACGAGAGTTCCTTTACGGCTTCGGGCCAGTAGGCATTGCGGTAATACATCACACCGAGATTGCCGCGCAGGTTGGTGTCGGCGGGGTCATTCGCAACGGCTGATTCGGCGAACTGCATGGCTTTGCCATATTCACCTATGGTTGCGTACGTGCGTGACAAAAGCAGGTCTGGGTTGGGGTCCTGTGGATTGAGTGCGTCGGCATCGGTGAAGGCATCCACAGCTTTGTCATAGATCCCCAAGGCACGGTAATTGCGCCCTATTGCCAGGTGAAGATCGGCAATGTTGGGGTTGATGGCGATTGCGGCTTCATATTCACGTATGGCTTCTTCGTAGTTGCTGGTGGCTTCGAGAACGTACCCGCGTGCACGGTGGGTTTCGAGCAGGTCGGGAGCCAGAGCCTGCGCCACGCGCGATTCTTCGATGGCGGTTTCCACACCATCAAAAGACCCCAACCCGTTGTAATATGAGTCGACCAGAATTTCCACATAATAGGCATGAGCCAGCGCATTGTTTGGGTCGAGTTCCAGGGCGCGTTTGATATCGTTTTCCGCTTCGATGTATTCCTCCTGGAACGAGAGCGCCCAGGCGCGCACTGCAAACGCCATGGAATTATCCGGGTTGAGCAACAGGGCGTCTTCGGCCGCGGTTTGCGCTTCTTTATATTGCCCGGCAAAAACCAGCATACGCGCAAGCATGATATGCGTGGCGGGATTGTCCGGTTCGGAAACGATCGCTTTCTTATAGGTGTCGATCGAGGGCAGAAGTTTGCCCTGTGCAAAGAGATTCTGAGCTTCGGCGATCAGGATTTCGGCCGAGATGGTGGGTGTGGGGGATGGCACGCCTGGCGGTTCGATCTCCGCGACAACAAAACGGTTGACGTATGCGGCTGCCAGCACGAGCAGGCTAAGCAATATAATGCGGAACCAGTTCGGGCGGCTCCGCCTTTTGTTCATACTCCACTTGCTTCCTCTTAAATACATAAATTCATATTACCATTCGCGGGAGCTCACATCAAGCAGTGTGGTAAAAGTTCTAATTTGCTTCTTATGCGAAGCAATGGATTCGAAAGTCGGGAGACTTTGGACTCCGCCGCAATTTCCTATGCTACAATCGCAACATGCAATTCGAGGTGTTCACCCTCCTGCCGGAAGTCTTCCCCTCCTATCTCGAAACCAGCATACTGAAACGCGCACGCGAGCGGGGCTTGATCACTGTCAACATTCACAACATCCGCGATTACACACACGATAAGCATCACACCACCGATGATACGCCCTATGGCGGCGGCGGCGGGATGGTGATGAAGCCCGAGCCGGTTTTCGAGGCGGTTGAATCTGTTTTGGAAATCGCTTCGCCTCACACCATGCCGGGAACTGAATCAAACATCCCGATCATTTTGCTCACCCCACAGGGACGAGTCTTCAATCAATCCATTGCCAGAGAATTATCACAACATAAAAAGATCGCTCTGCTTTGCGGGCGCTACGAAGGCATTGATGAGCGTATCCGTGAACATCTCGTCACTGACGAAATTTCCATCGGCGACTATGTGTTGACGGGCGGCGAGATCCCTGCACTCATCCTGATCGACGCGGTTTCCCGTCTCCTGCCGGACGTGTTGGGCGACCCCACCGGTGCAGAGGACGACTCACATGCCATGGGTCTTTTGGAATACCCCCATTACACCCGTCCGCCGGAATTCCGTGGCAGCAAAGTGCCCGATGTGCTGCTCTCTGGTGATCACGCTAAAATAGACAAATGGCGCAGGGAACAGGCACTGGAACGCACCTATCGCAAGCGTCCGGATATGTTGGAAAAGGCGGAGTTGACGAAAGAGGATTTGAAGTTTATTGAGTCGCTTCGTAATGCATAATCCGTAATTTGCGCATTATGTATCAAGCAATCGTCGATCAAAAATCGTAAATCTGAAATCGTAAATCGGAGGCTATCATGTCATCACGTTTGAACTACGGCAAGACCTTCCTGCTCGGCTTCGGCTTTTTCGGTGTGAGTGTGATCTGGGGCGTGTACAATGCCTTCGTCCCCATCTTCCTGGCTGATAAATTCAACCTCTCACCCATCCTGATCGGTTTCTTCATGACACTCGATAACATTGCGGCGCTGTTCATTCAACCGCCGGTGGGTGCATGGTCAGACCGTCTTCGCACACCGATGGGAAGGCGCATCCCGTTTATTCTGGTCGGCGCGCCAATCTCAGCGGTTGCTTTCGGTTTGATACCCATGGCGGCGATCCTTCCACTCTTTGTCGCCTGTACCAGCACCCTCTTATTGAGTGCAGCTTTATGGCGTACCCCGGTTGTGGCGCTTATGCCTGATATCACCCCGTCTGAGTTTCGCTCACAGGCGAACGGTATTATCAACTTCATGGGCGGGATCGGGACCATCGTCGCTTTGCAGACGGGCGGTATGTTGTATAAGATGAGCCCCAACTTCCCGTTCTGGCTGGGTTCTGGGCTGGTGTTGGTTGCCGTGCTTATTGTTTATCTCTTCATCGAAGAGCCGAAGGAATATGAAACTTCGGAACAGCAGCCCGGCATGTTCGAAAGTCTCAAAGAAGTTATGAGTGACCCCGATAAGAGCGGTTTTCGCATTCTGCTTGCCATCTTCTTCTGGTTTGTCGGATATTCGGCTGTCGAAACCTTCTTCACTCTCTATGCCAAAAATCACCTTGGTCTGAACGAAGGCGACGGAGCGACATTGCTCTCCGTCCTGCCGTTGTTCTTCGTCTTGTCGGCAATCCCTTCCGGGTTCGTGGCAGGCAAACTGGGGCGGCGCACGACCATTGCCACGGGGTTGATTATCCTCATCATCATGCTCCTGTTGCTATTCATCACGCCTGCAGATGCCTTGTTGACCGGCATCGCGCCGCTGCCCCTGGTCGGGATTCCGCTTGTTGAAGGCGGTGCGCGGATGTTAACTTTGGCAGGCGTCTTGCTCATTCTGGGCGGCATTGGCTGGGCATTCATCAATATCAACTCGCTACCCATGATCGTAGACCTGACTAGTGCAGCGCGCATCGGCACTTTTACCGGTTTGTATTACCTCTTCTCCACCTTTTCCGCCATCGTCGGCCCGAATCTCAATGGATGGGCGGTGCAATTGACAGGCGGTAACTACAATACGATCATGTTGATCGCACCGTTCTTCATGGCGGTGGCCTTGGTCTTGATGGTTGGTGTGAAACGTGGTGAGGCGGTGGTCAGTGAACCGTGATCAGTGAGAAGTGATCAATTACGTGATACGTATTAAGCATTACGTATTTCTGACGGTGACTGTTTTGGTGTTAACTGCCTGCCAGTCATCGTCAGATTGTTTTCGCGAGGATGTCTTCTGTGCGGCGCTGGTGACGGATACGCTGGGCGTGGAAGATCATGGGGTCAACCAGGATGCATGGGCAGGCTTGGATGAAGCAAAGGCTAACGGCTTAGTCGACCGGGTTGAATATATCGAATCAGTCGATCCGCGCGATTACGGAAAGAATATCGCTTATTTTGCGAACCAGGGATTCGACGTGATTTTTACATCCGGTGTGGCATTGGTTGACGTCACGCTTCAAAATGCGGACCTGTATCCTGATTCCGTGTTCGTGGGTTTGAATCAAACCTATGGGGAGTTGTACCCGAATCTCATCTCTCTGACCTTTCCCGAAGACCAGATGGGCTTTGCTGCCGGAGTCGTCGCCACCCAATTAACGAAAACAAAGATCGTGGCAGCAGTGTGTGAGACATCGGGCATCGACTCCATGTGGCGGTATTGCGAAGGATTCCGGGCGGGGGTGAAGTTCGCGGATGAAACCGCCATTGCGCTGGTGGTGTATCGCGAAAACGGCGACCGGGAGAAGTTATTTATCGATGAAGAATGGGGGCATGAAACTGGCTCAAGCCTGATACGGCGTGGAGCGGATGTGCTTTTTGCGGCAGGCGGAGTCACTGGGCAAGGAGCGCTCAAGGCCGCCTCGGAATATGGGATCCGCGCGATTGGTTCGGAACGCGACCAAGGGGCGGTTTTGGGGGTATCAGGCTCGAGTGTGGTTATATCGTTTTATGGAGATGCCCGGTTTGAAGTCCAAGAGATGATGCGGCGGGTGGCGGAGGGGACTTTAAACCCGGCAACTGTCGGCTCGTTTCGGTTTACGAGTCCACCCCCCGAAATCCCTCCATCTGCTGTTTCCGAGCTTGAAATGCTGTTATCTGCGCTAAAAAAAGGTCAAATCAAGACAAATATCCCATTTGAGAGACCTTGATTCGTTCAGGCTTGCACAAAGCATGGAGTGGATTTATACTTGAAATGTCGTAAGGCTTTATTGTCAAAAGCCTTTCCTAATAATCTTCTAAAGAGGAGAAGAAATACCATGAAGAAATTCAATTTCGTTATGGCAATGTTGGTTGTTGCCTCCATGCTTCTCGCCGCGTGTGGCGGCGGAGCTGCCAGTGGCGGCGGCCTCAAGGTCGGTATGGTGACCGACCTCGGCGGTATCGACGATAAGTCGTTCAATGCCACCGCTTACGCCGGTGTTGATAAGGCGATCACCGACCTCGGCATCGAGGGTAAATACCTCGAATCCACCCAGCAGTCCGATTATGCCAAGAACATTCAGCAGTTCCTCGATGAGGATACTAATCTGATCGTGACCGTGGGCTTCCTGCTCGGCGTGGACACCGCGGTTGCCGCGAAAGCCAACCCCGAAACCAAGTTCGCCATCGTGGACTATGCCTATCCCGACTGCTTCGGCGATGCGGTTGAAGGACAGACCTGTGGTTCTGCAACTGAAATGTCAAACGTGCTTGGACTGACCTTCCAAATTGACCAGGCTGGCTTCCTCGCTGGCTACGCTGCTGCTGGCTCGACCAAGACCGGCAAAGTCGCCACCTGGGGTGGCATCAACATCCCGCCCGTGGCAGCTTTCATGATCGGTTACGAGAAGGGCGTTGATTACTACAACCAGGAAAACGGCACCTCGGTGGAAGTTCTCGGCTGGAGCAATGCTGCCAACGAAGGCTCCTTCATCGGTAACTTCGAATCCCTCGATGACGGTCGCTCGACAACTGAATCGCTTGTTCAGGAAGGCGCTGATATCGTCATGCCGGTTGCTGGTCCTGCGGGCCTCGGTGGCGCTGCTTACTGCGCTGAAACCAAATCCTGCATGGTCATCGGTGTGGACACCGACTGGACTGTCTCGGCTTCCGAGTACAAGGATGTGATCCTGACCTCCGTCTTGAAGAACATGAACGTGGCTGTGTACGACACGATCAAAGCAGCGCAGGATGGCACCTTCAAGGGCGGCGTGTATGTTGGTACGCTCGCCAACAACGGTGTGGGTCTTGCCGATGTAGCTGGTGCATCTGACGAACTCAAAGCCGGGTTGGACGCTGTCAAGCAAGGCATCATCGACGGCTCCATCGCCACCAAGTAAGTTTTACCCGCTGAAAAAAAGCCGGGGGAGGACTCTCCTCCGGCTTTTTCTTTCGCAGACGATAAATCTACAAGGTGTTTTCGAATCACTGATCGATCCTGTTGCACCGCTTCATTGCGATGGTAGGTGCAAAAAAGACCTTATGGATTTAACGAACCCCAAACGATGGAGGGCTTGGCATGACGAACGTCCTTGAATTGCGCGGTATTACAAAACGATTCCCCGGTGTGCTGGCGAACGATAAGATCGATATCAGTCTGCGAGAGGGGAAAATCCTTGCCTTGTTGGGGGAGAACGGCGCGGGTAAAAGTACGTTAATGAACATCCTTTATGGTTTATACAAACCCGACGAAGGAAAGATCTTTGTGCGCGGCAAAGAGGTGGAGATTGAGGGACCGAACGATGCCATTGCGCAGGGCATTGGCATGGTGCATCAGCACTTTATGCTCGTGCCGGTGATGACCGTAACTGAGAACGTGATGCTGGGCGTAGAGCCAGTGACAAACGGCGTCTTTCTGGACCGGGAAAAGGTTGCAAAACGAATCAAGGAAATTTCTAACCAATACGGACTCGAAGTTGACCCGCACGCTTATATCAAGGACCTGCCTGTGGGGATTCAACAGCGTGTAGAGATCATCAAAGTACTCTATCGCGCGGCGGATATCCTCATCCTTGACGAGCCAACAGCTGTGTTGACACCGCAGGAAGTGGAAGGTCTCTTCAAGATCATCGATACGCTCATTAAGGGAGGCAAATCCATCATCTTCATCACACACAAATTGAAGGAAGTTTTGGCGATTGCAGATGACATCACGGTTCTGCGCTTGGGATCCGTAGTCGGCTCGATCAAACCGCAGGATGCCACATCTGAAGTCCTTGCCACCATGATGGTCGGACGGGGTGTGAATTTGGTTGTGGAAAAAACTCCTGCGAAGCCGGCGGGTCCGGTGCTTGAGGTGAAGGATCTATATGTGCGCGACGAACGCCAGCATCTGACGGTTCAGGGTGTTTCGTTCGATGTGAGAAAGGGGGAGGTCCTGGGGGTGGCGGGTGTGCAGGGAAATGGTCAAACCGAGTTGGTATATGCGTTGACCGGACTCCTACCGCTTGATAAGGGAATGATCCAATTACTTGGTGAGCCCATCCATCACACAACGCCCCGGAATATCCTTGAGCGGGGTGTCGCGCACATCCCCGAAGACCGACAGCGTCACGGATTGATCCTTTCCTTCCCCATCCACGATAACATGATGTTATGCACCTATTACAAGCAGCCGTTTGCCAAAGGTATTTCACTTCAGCCACAGCCCATTTTCAGCAATGCGGAGAATTTGGTAAAGCAGTACGATGTACGCACGCCAAATATTTACGTCAATGCGGGGACACTTTCCGGTGGCAACCAGCAAAAGGTGATCGTAGCACGCGAGTTCTCACGCCCCATTGAGGTGTTGATCGCCTCGCAGCCGACCCGCGGTTTGGATGTCGGCTCCATTGAGTACATCCATAAGCAGATCATAAAGAAACGTGACGAAGGCGCCGGAGTATTGCTTGTATCTTCCGAGTTGGATGAGATCCTCGCCCTCTCGGACAGAATTGCTGTGATGTACAAAGGAAAGATAATGGATATCCTCGATGCTGAAAAAGCCAGCAAGGAACGACTTGGCTTGTTGATGGCGGGCGTACACCCTGCTGAAACGTCGAAGAATTAAGGAGTTGCACTTGTGAGCAACACAACCGCTCCCGATACGAAAGAAAAGAAACGCAGTGCCATCTGGTCGGAACTGCTTATCCCCGTCCTTGCCGTGGTCTCGGGGTTGATCCTTGGTGCGATTGTCATCCTCGTCAGTGGAGAAAATCCATTGCGGGCATACGGTGCGCTCTTCATCGGCTCATTTGGAAGCCCGCTTGACCTGTTTACCGGGCTCCAGGTGTTTTTCTCCACTGGTGAGACGAAGGAATTGTTACGAGCGATCTATCCGTTCACTGAAAGCCTGGTAACCGCCACGCCGTACATTTTTGCCGGTCTCTCTGTGGCACTTGGTTTCCGTTGTGGTTTGTTCAATATCGGTGCTGAAGGGCAGTTCTTCATTGGTGCGTTATGTTCCGCTTTTGTCGGATATAGCATCAAGGGATTGCCGATGATCATTCACTTGCCGCTCGCCATTCTCGGCGGCGCGTTGGGTGGCGCGATCTGGGGCATGATTCCGGGTTATCTCAAGGCAAGGTTTGGAGCGCATGAAGTGGTCAACACCATCATGATGAACTGGATCGCCTTCCGTTTGAGTGACTGGCTGTTGAACGGACCGATGAAGTCTTCCGGTTTCCGCCCGGTAACGCCGACCATCGAAGCCAGCGCCGAACTGCCGCGCCTCTTCGCTACGCCGCTGCGCTTCAACATCGGCTTCTTCCTCGCCCTCCTGGTCGCTTATCTCGTTTACTGGTTTTTATTCAAGACCACTCTGGGCTTTGAGATCCGCTCGGTGGGCGCCAATCCAGATGCCGCCAGATACGCAGGCATGAACATCGTTCGCAACTTTGTGCTGGTGATGGTTCTTTCCGGCGGGTTGGCGGGTCTGGCTGGCACGGCGCAGGTTCTCGGTGTGGATCACTGGGTGGGGCAGGGATTCTCAGCCGGGTACGGGTTCGACGCGATCGCCATCGCCCTGCTCGGTAAAAGCCATCCCTTCGGCGTCGTCCTCTCCGCCCTACTGTTCGGCTTCCTGCGCTCCGGCGCAACGGACATGCAGTCCATGGCGAATATTCCTATAGACATCATCTCCATCGTCCAGGGCATGGTAATTGTGTTCATCGCCGCGCCGGATATTGTCCGCTGGTTGTATCGCATCCGCACTGTCAAGAAGGACGAGACAGTGTTTACCCGCGGCTGGGGCAGTTAACGAGGCTTTCATGTCCAATTTGAATCTTGAAATCAGCTCAACCGCCGAAAAACGCCGGCGTATTTCGTTTGGTGTTGCATTGATCGTCGCGGGTCTGGCAATTTACCTGTTATTTGCAGTGAACACCCAGCCCGGCGCGCTGACGACTTTCGGCTTGAACCTGCTCGGTTCGCAGGCAGTTGAAATTTCCGATCTCGTAATTCCGGCTCTGCCCGCCATTTATTTATTGGTGGCGATTGCCGTCTTCGCAGGTGCGTACCAACTTGCCCGCGGCATTCGCTCTAACGGGCTTCTGGTCGGTATTCTTGCCTTCACCTTTGTGACAGCATTCCTGACGTGGGGCGCGCAGGATAAATCCTTCAACCTGACCGGCATGTTACAGAGTTCGCTGGTGCGCGCCACGCCCATTGCGCTGGCAGCTTTGTGCGGGGTGATCAGCGAGCGCGCGGCCGTCATCAACATCGGCATCGAAGGCATCATGCTCATGTCTGCCCAGGCGGCAGTGGTGGCAGCGACGGTTTCCGGTAGCCTTTATGTCGGGTTGCTTGCCGCGATACTGCTTGGCGGGTTGGTTGCTGCATTCCACGCATTTCTTGTCATCCGCTTCAAAGTGGACCAGGTGGTGAGCGGCGTCGCAATCAACATTTTTGGCGCAGGAACAACCTCGTTCATCGGTTCGCGCTTCCTGGCGCACGCAACAGACACGTTGAATAATTCCGGCACTTTTCCCATCATTGCCATCCCCGGGCTTTCGAAAATCCCCGTGCTGGGACCGGTACTATTCGAAAATAACCTGATCGTCTATCTCACGATCATACTTGTGGTCGTCATGCATATCATGCTCTACTACACCCCCTGGGGATTGCGCACTCGCGCAGTGGGCGAACACCCCAAGGCAGCCGATACTTTGGGCATCAATGTATATCTGACTCGATACGTCAATGTCATCATTGGAGGTATGATCGCGGGTCTCGGCGGCGCATATTTCACCATCGGCTCGGTGGGCCGCTTCGACGAGATATTGACGGCGGGCAAGGGCTTCATCGGTCTCGCCGCGGTGATCTTCGGCAATTGGAATCCCATCGGCGCATATACTTCATCGTTGATCTTCGGTTTTGCGGATTCGCTGCAGGTCAAGCTGCAGATTCTGCGTGTGCCGATTCCCTCCGAATTCCTGCTTATGGCTCCGTATATCGTGACTATGATCATCCTGACCGGCGTGGTTGGGCGCGCTGTTCCCCCCGCCGCGGATGGTCAACCTTACGAGAAATAAGCGCCTCTTTCTGGATCTTTGGTTTAGTTCTCAAGACAGGAGTTTTTTCCAACTCCTGTCTTTTTATTTGGAACAAGTTTACCGGCGTATCTACATGGGAAACGTGGTGGATTATCCGAACGCCATCCTGCGGTAAAATATTTTCCGAAAGAGGAAAAGAGATGAAAAAACTAACACGCCTGTTTAATCTGTTTGCCGTTTGTGCGCTGTTGATCAGCGCATGCAACCTGCCATCCGGCGATTCTGAAGAAGGCGCCGAGGCCAGTGGGACCTTTGCCGCTCAAACCGTGGAAGCGCTATTGAAGGCTACCGTCACACCCACATTCACTTCGGCACCCGGTGTGACTCCTACCGTCAATACCCCCGCACCGACAAACACCAACACCCCGGCTCCCACCGCTACACCGGTCTGTCCGCAAGGTCAGTTTGTCACTGATGTCACCGTCCCAGATGGGACAGTTATGAACCCCGCACAGGGGTTCACAAAGAAATGGCGTATTCGTAATACCGGAACCTGCCAATGGAGCGGATATACCCTCGTCTTCGACTCTGGCGATTCGATGGGCGGACCTGCCACCCAGCCAATCGGAGTTGTCAACCCGGGACAGGAGATCGATCTTGAAGTCAACCTCACGGCTCCTGCGGCGGCCGGAAATTATCGGGGGTATTGGCGAATTGTTTCCAATAACAATGTTCTTGTCCCAATGCTGAACGGCTATCAGGGCAGGTCTTTCTATGTGGATATCAAAGTCCAAGCCCCTTCGCCGACTGCAACCAACACGTCTGCGCCGCCGGCTTTTGCAGTGACAAGTGTGAATTACTCCCTCGGAACTTGGGGAGACGGTGTGACCACTGTCAATTGCCCGCGAGTTACTGCCAGCATTACAACCAACGGTCCTGGAACGGTAACTTTCAAGTGGAAGAGGCAGGATTCCCCGGGAGGCGGCTCGACGCAGACCTTGAATTTTGCGGCAGCGGGTACACAGAATGTTAACTACGACTGGCAGCGTGGCTCGACTTGGTCAGGAACCCCCACTTGGGTTAGCGTCTATATTGAAACTCCGAATAACCAGGATTTCGCACAATACAATTTCAGTACGGCATGCACCACTCCGTAAGATAATAATCCATTAATCCACAGACGCCCGCGAAAGCGGGCGTTCTTATTTAACAGTATAATTTTCCCGTAACATGAAAGGAAAAAAATGCTCAAGACCAAAATAAAGACCCTGATCACCCTGGCATTCATCACCTCCCTGCTCATCACTGCCTGCGGAAGCGATGCTGAGACCCAGGCGATCATCCAAACCTCCGTGGCGCAGACCGTTGCCGCACAAGCACCCACTGATAACCCTGCCACTGAAACCCCGGCTGTCACAGAGATTCCCACAAAGACTCCCTTCGCACAAACACCGCTTCCATCCCCAATCCCATCGCCCACAACCTTCGTACCGGCTGGGTCGAAAGCCGAATGCGCCAGCGCCAGCCTCGAAGATGAAACCGTGGTGGACGGCAAGATCTACAAACCAGGTGTGGAGTTCGTCAAGACCTGGTACATCAAAAACACCAGCCCCTGCACATGGGATACCACCTACAAGATCGTCTTCTGGTCTGGCGATATGCTCGGCGGCGGGTACGTCTATCAACTGCCTCGAGTGACTGGTCCTGGGCAGACCGTGCCGATCGAGCTTGTTCTCACTGCTCCTGAAACCCCCGGCACTTATCGTTCCGAATGGAAACTGCAAACACCCGATAACATCAACTTTGGTGTGGGCATTTACCAGGCTGCGTTCTATACCGAGATCGCCGTCTCCGCTGAAGAAAAACCCGTCTATGGTGTGACTTCTGTCACCATGGAGATAGATCGCGAACCGGATTACGGATGCCAGCCCGCGAACATTGACTATTGGGCGATCGTCACCATTACAACCAACGGTCCCATCAAGATCAAATACCGCATCCTGCACTCGGACGGCGGTCACGGATCAGCGCAAATCCTGGAGGTCAAAGAGGCGTCCAAGGTCGTTCTTAACGACCATCGCTGGCGGGTTGGGCGTGCCAACTCGCAAAACGATAATCGCTGGATGCAATTCGTCATCACCGAACCATTCTATAAGGAATATGACCGCGTGGGCTTTGAATTCTTCTGCCCGTAGAATTTTGACAATAAAGAAGCCGGGCTTGTCCCGGCTTCTTTATTGTCGGGAACCTTGCGGCAATGTCATTCGTCTTTATTGTTTGAAAGGAAATGGAGAAGAATGTCTCGAAAAATTTCCCCCCTCATCTTTTTACTCATCCTGTTATTGCTCGTCCAGCTTGCCTGCAACCTTCCCTCGGATGCATCCACCCCGGACCCATTCGCCACCCTGAACGGACTCTACACTTCCTCGGCTCAGACCCTGACTGCGGCTGCCACTTCCACCCCGGGTCTGCCCCCGCCGACGGTGGTGACTCTGGCAGGCTCGCCCACAGCCACGAATCCGCCTGTGACGTTCTCACCCGCTCCCGTGTCCCGCTGTGATGCGGCGGAGTTCCTCGCGGATGTCACCTATCCCGATGGGAGCATCGTTCCGCGTAACACCACCTTTGTCAAGATCTGGCGTATTCGTAATGTAGGCACCTGCACATGGAGTACTTCATATTCGGTAGTCTTTGCCACTGGAGACAGTATGGGCGCACCTGCTACCATCCCCATGCCTGGCAGTGTTGCTCCCGGTCAATATATTGAGATTCCGGTGACGCTTGTCTCACCCGGAAATGACGGCAACTATCGCGGTTATTGGAAATTGCGCAACGCATCAGGTGGTGTATTTGGCATTGGCGGTGCGGCGGATACCTCTTTTTGGGTGGACATCCGTGTGACGGGTCCTTCCTTTGTCGCGTATAACTTTGCCGATAATTTCTGCGCCGCCAATTGGACAAGCGGCGCGGGCAACCTGCCCTGCCCCGGCACGAACGGTGATGCGAACGGATATATTATTCGCTTGAATGCGCCTGTGATGGAAAATGGAACGACCGAGGATGAACCCGGCTTGCTGATGGTCCCGCAAAACGTCAACAATGGTTATATCAGCGCCCAGTTCCCGGCATTCACTGTACAGGCGGGTGACCGCTTCCGTACCATTGTTAACTGCCAGCGTGACGCTTCGAATTGCAACGTTATTTTCCGGCTCGATTATTTGAACAATGGTGTTATAAAAACTTATGCAAGTTGGGCCGAGGCATATGAAGGTAAGTATTACCCGGTGGATCTCGATTTGAGTTCCCTAAAAGGTGAAACGTTGAAGTTCCTGCTTGTGGTCAGCGCGAACGGCGGAAACAATCAGGATTACGCCATCTGGCTCAACCCACACATCGTCCGCCAGGGAAACCCACCCACGCCCACCAATACTCCCACCGTGACCAAAACATTTACGCCTACTACGACCCTCACACCGACTGCGACCTTCACACCGACACAGACTTTTACGCCCACATTTACTCCAACAGCGACGTCAACCGAAACGCCTAGCAGCACATCGACGCCGTAATAAATTTGGGCATAATGAAAAACACCTGTGGGATCATTTCACAGGTGTTTTTCATCATCAAAGAGAGCCTACCCTTCTCTCCAATAATCCCCGCCACCGCCTTCACGATTCATCAATTTGAATCCAACAAGTTCGCGCCTGAGCGAGGCAGTGTCTTCGTGAAAGTTGCTTAATATCTCATTGACCTGTTTCTCGCTATAACGTTTTCCAACTTTGAACGCCTTCACCACATAGCGCAAAACGGCTTCCAGTTTTTTGCGTTGCGCAGGAATTGTCTTGAGGCTGCCGTCATTACGTGCATAGGTATCGATGACCTTGCGGTCGTACGCATCCGTATCCACGTCTGCAACGGAGGCGGTCATTTTCTCCTGCGAGAACAGGCTGCGCGATTTTTCTTCGAGCGTCTTCCGGTCGAGTTGGTAGACGTTGTAATAACTCTCCGTCCGCGCATGGACCAAACCGGCTTTCCCGAGTTTCGAAAGATGATGCGATACGGTGGATGCTTTCAAACCCAATAGTGTGGCGAGTTCCTCCACGCTGTAGGGCTTTTGTGCGAGCAGTCCGACGATCTTGAGTCGGTTCGCATCCGAGAGCACTTTGAAGAAGGCGACAAGTTCTTCGCTCATTTCTCTTCACCACAAAGGGGCGCTAGGGTTTTGTTTTTCATGCCTTCACTCGCCAATATTTCGAACCGTCGCTTTCGCGGGCAAGCATGCCTGCATCCACCAAGTCACGGCGCAGGCCGGCAGTATCTTCGTTAAAGCGCCGGATGACGGTATTCACTTCCTTCTCTGTGTAGTCCCGGTCAAACTCGAAGTACTGGATGAGATAATCGAGAATCGGTTTCAATTTGGCAGGCTGCAATGGGACCTGTTTAATGCTCCCGTCTGCATTGAGATGGGCTTTCAATACCTTCCTGGACTTTTCGTCCAGCGCCTCGTCCGGAGTGAAAGTGGGGCGCAGGTCTGACAGTTTTTCCTTCGCCATCACTGCGAGGCGGTCGTCGTTCAATGAATAGATGCCGTCTTTCTGGCTGACCGCCCCAACGAATTCCAGCATCCCGAGATGGGTCAGCGAATCCTTGGGTGAGAGGTTGAAACGCAGGGCAACATCCTCACGGGTCGCTGCGCCTTGGGAAAGCATCCCAATGATCTGCAGCCGGACCGGGTCCGACATGGCTTTGACAAAATCGAGCATTTCATTCATGGTTCACATCCGTAAATTTATTTCGATGAATATCGAATTAGATTTTAGGAGCGAATCCAGGTTTTGTCAAGCCAAAGCAGACTGCAATGTCTCCTGACATTGCAGTCTGCTTTGTAGGTCAGGCTTGTAGCCTGACAGGTCTTGGATGAAATTCGTCACGCTTCATACCCCTTCGGAGCACTTAGCGTGACTTACGCGCTCAATTCAGCACTTCGATATTCGGTTCGAGTGGGATGCGGTTGATAAGGTCGAGAAAATCCGCCGGGGTGACTTCAGATTGGGGCTTATCCATCAGGGCGAGCAGGGTCGCTTCCATGACGTTGGTGCCGAACGATCTCCCCTCCAGCCGCGGCGTGACGGTGACGAGGATGTGCAGGTTGCGCTCGCGCAGTTCCTCAACATTCTTTGCCGTCGTCGTATTGGTGACGATGATCTTACCGGTCAGATCATCGGGCATGTATTGGCGGATGAACAAAAAGTCACCGGCGAGGACTTGCGCGTGCTTATAGTATTTTTCCCATTTGGGCTGGGGCGGTTTATCCTGTTCGGAGCCGAGGGGATACAGCCACGAGAAAGGCAACTGCACGATGACAGGCAATAAGATCGTTGCAAGGACGCGTGCCTGACCCAGAGTGCGAATCGGGATTGGCAATCCCAAGGCGAACATGAAATCGCCGAAGATCACATCCAACCCGGATTCGACCATGGCTTTGCCCATGCTGTACCGGTCCACCACGCTGGTGTGCAGGGCAGGAAGACCTTTGAGTGTGCGGCCTTCTTTTTCGTTGAGATATTTTTCAAGGGCAGCAAACGCGCGCTTTTCGAGGATCCCTTTTACGCCGTTACCGTCGCCGAATTTGCTGATCTTGACGGCATCGCGGAATCGTTTGACATCGCGGAAGTAATAACGTTTATCTTCGACCTGGAAGAAGAACTCGACACCGCCCGCACCGAACGCGTCCACTTTGCCATCGAGTTCCTTGTACAGTTCTTCGGCTTTCTTGAAATCCCCGTCTGTGCCTCTTCGGGAAATTTCACATTCCTCTCCGAGAAACGTGTGCCGCGTGCTGTGGTCTCGTGTGGACGAACCTACGCTGATGGATATGATCTTTTTCACCTGACGCCTCCGTTTGGATTAGATTGCCTATTTTACGACCATCCGCTTTCGGCTGGCAGGGTAATGATCTGGCGAACCGGGCCCGGGAGCTGGAAGAAGCGGACGCATCCCGGCGGGGTTATATCCTTTGTAGGTATAATCAGCCTATCAACTCAGCATAGAGGAGGTGCCAGTGGATTTCACGAAGCACGCATTCTTCGAGGGAAAGAACGTCCCTTTGAGCGAGGCAAAGATCAGCATTGCCACGCACGGATTTTTATATGGAACCGCCGTATTCGGCGGGATGCGCGCATATTGGAACGAAGAGAAGAAACGTCTCTTCGTTTTTCGTCCCTACGACCATTTCCATCGTTTGTTGAATTCCGGCAAGATGATGGCGATGAGGATCCCATACGATGAGGAAAGCCTGATCCAATTAACGGTTGATCTGTTGCGGCTCGACAACTGGAAGCAAGACCTGTACCTGCGCCCGACCATTTACAAAGCCGATGCCGGGATCGGCGTGCGCCTGCACGATCTGAAGGATGAATTCTGCATGTTCGTAATGGCGTACGAGCCGTACGTAAAAAACGATACGAACGCGCATGTGACCGTCTCTTCATGGAGACGAATCGACGATAACGTCATCCCTGCGCGCGGAAAGATCGCGGGCGCGTACGCAAATTCAGCGTTGGCAAAAACAGACGCAAACCTTGCCGGTTTTGATGAGGCAATCGTTCTGGATTCACACGGGCATGTTTCGGAAGGTTCGGCAATGAATATCTTCGTCGTGCGCGACGGGGTCTTGATCACCCCGCCTATCACGGATAATATTCTCGAGGGTATTACGCGTCGTTCGATCATTGAGCTTGCAAAGAACGAACTCGGGTTACAAGTGGTTGAACGTTCCATTGACCGCACCGAGGTGTTCATTGCGGATGAAATATTCATGACTGGCACGGCAGCACAGGTGGTGGCTGTGACAAAGGTGGACCACCGCCCGGTGGGAGCCGGCTCTATGGGACCGGTGACAGCGAAATTGCGGGCGCTCTTTGATGATGCAGTGCGCGCAAAGCTTCCCAAGTATGCTGGCTGGAACGTCGAGGTATAGTCGGAATTCCAACACTCCTCTTACGCCGCGTTGACATTTCGTCGATGCGGCGTTTGTTATAATGCCTTCATTGGGTGGACAATGGACAATGGATGTTAGACCATAAAGTTGTGGCCTGCGATCCATGGTCTGTGGTCTGTCCGGAGGATAAACCTTATGATGCGATTTGACCGATTTACCGAGAGAGCCCAGGAAGCCGCGCAGCGTGCTGCGGAGATCATCCAGCGTTACGGGCATAACCAGATCGATACTGAACACATCCTGCTGGCATTGATCGAGCAGCCTGGCGGTGTGATTCCCCAGATTCTCGAAAAACTTAGTGTCAGCGCCCAGGCATTGACTGAGCGGCTCGACGCCACCCTGCGGGCCAGCCCGAAGGCAAATATCTTCGGCGGCGGAGCAGGGCAGATCTTTATCACGCCGCGTGTAAAGCGGATCATCGACCTTGCCAATGAAGAAGCCAACCGCCTTAAAGACGAATACATCTCGACCGAGCACATCTTCCTGGCGATCCTTACCGAACGCAACACCCCAGCCGCCCGTATATTGGAATCCGCTGGCTTGACTCGCGACCGTGTCTATGACGCCATTCAGGATCTGCGCGGCGGTCAGCGTGTGACCGACCCTCAGGCAGAGACGAAATACCGAACCCTCGAAAAATACTCGCGTGATCTGACCCAGCTTGCCCGTGAAGGCAAGCTCGACCCGGTCATCGGGCGTGATAATGAGATTATGCGCCTAATCCAGATTTTGTCCCGCCGTACGAAGAACAACCCTGTTCTTATTGGCGAAGCGGGTGTGGGTAAGACTGCCATTGCGGAAGGTCTCGCACAAAAGATCGCGACCAATGATGTGCCGGAGATCCTCTCAGGCAAACGTGTGGTGGCACTTGACCTGGGCGCAATGATCGCCGGGTCAAGATTCAGAGGCGAGTTCGAGGAAAGACTCAAAGCTGTAATGGAAGAAGTCCAGCGGGCGAAGGGCGATGTCATTCTAATGATCGACGAACTGCATACAGTTGTCGGCGCGGGGGCGGCCCAAGGCGCGATGGATGCGAGCAATATGCTCAAACCGGCGCTAGCTCGCGGTGAGTTGCAGTGCATCGGCGCGACGACGCTTGATGAATTCCACAAACATATCGAAAAAGACGCTGCACTTGAGCGCCGCTTCGCACCCATTTACGTGGACGAGCCAACTGTGGACGACACCATAAAGATGCTGCATGGTTTACGTGACCGTTATGAAGCACACCATAAAGTGCGCTTCTCCGATGAAGCCCTGGAGGCGGCGGCGCGGCTTGCGGATCGCTATGTGACGGATCGTCACCTGCCCGATAAAGCCATTGACCTGATGGATGAAGCTGCTGCTAAACTACGCGTTGCGCTCTACTCCATGCCGCCGGATCTGAAAGCCTCAAGGACCGAGATCGAAAAACTGCAGGCGGAAGAAGAACAGGCTCATAACGTCCGTGATTACGAACGCGCGGCACAAAAGAAAGCTGAACGACTGCGCCTTGAACAGGAATACAGCACCAAGCGCGATCAGTGGGAAGCGGAACATCATCTTGATGAGGTGGTGGATGTGAACGATATCGCCGCTGTTGTGCATCAGTGGACGGGTATTCCGGTCACCCAGATGCTCGAGACCGAATCCGAAAAGCTCCTGCATATGGAAACGCGTTTGCATGAGCGCATCATCGGCCAGGAGGAAGCCATCCATGCTGTCTCGGATGCCATCCGTCGTGCTCGGTCGGGCTTGAAGGATCCCAATCGTCCCATCGGGTCGTTCATCTTTATCGGACCATCCGGCGTCGGTAAAACTGAACTTGCCAAGGCGCTTGCCTGGTTCATGTTCGACGACGAAGATGCGATGGTGCGCATCGACATGTCGGAGTATCGCGAGCAACATACAGTCTCGCGACTCTTTGGCGCTCCTCCCGGATATGTCGGTTACGAAGAAGGCGGTCAACTCACCGAAGCTGTGCGCCGCAGACCGTATCGCGTGGTGCTCTTTGATGAGATCGAAAAAGCCCACCCTGAAGTGTGGAATGCACTGCTCCAAATTCTGGATGACGGCCGATTGACAGATGGTCAGGGTAACGTGGTGGACTTCCGGAACACGGTTCTCATTATGACTTCGAACCTGGGCACGGAATATGTGAGAAAGGGTGGCACATTGGGCTTTTTATCCGGTAAAGCCGAACCCTCCGACCGTGAAGCGCATGACAAAATCGACAAGGCGCTCAAAGCTGCTTTCCGCCCTGAGTTCCTCAACCGTGTCGATGAGATCATCATGTTCTCCCCGCTCTCGCTCGAACAGATGGAACAGATCGTCATCTTACAAATGAAGGAAGTGCAGGACCGACTCAACGATCACAATATCGCTGTCCAACTCACAGACGCCGCGCGGGCGTGGCTTGCCAAGGAAGGCTACGATCCGGCGTTTGGGGCACGCCCATTGCGCAGGGCGATCCAAAAATATGTCGAGAGTCCGCTCTCGGTGGAATTGCTGGGTGGCAAGTTCAAAGATGGTGCCGAAGTGACCGTCGATGTGGATAATGCAGAGAACAAGATTATCTTCAACACTTCAGCGCCCACGAAGAAAAGAAAGTCCAAGCAGGAAGTGGAAGCGTGATCAGGGATGCCCCGGCGAAAGCCGGGGTATCTTTTTAATTAACCTGAATGTCCTAACCCCTTTTTCATCCGGTCAAGGTATCATCGGAAAATCTTTTATCTGATAAGGAAAATATATGGACCAATCCGAAAATAATTCAAGCGGAACGATCGGGGTCATTGTTGGTGTTGCCCTTCTGGTGCTATGTCTGTGCCTGCTCCTGCTCGGTGTTGGCGGGTATGCCTTTTACAACTTTGCCCGGTCCATCCCCGTGCAGGATTCACCGGTATTTACCGACCCGTTCGAGCCGGTACCGTCAACACCCGAAGAAGAAGCGGAGATCGTCCGCCCGCCGGTCGATTCAATTTCCGGCGAAACCCTTGAAACGTTGGAAAGCAGTATTGTCCCGGATAATGACCCGCGTGAACTGGCCTGCAGGCTGGATGGCAAATGCGGTGTTCCCGAGGTCATGTCTACTTCCGCAGCGCCACGTTCGTTGGGCGAGAAGCAAAACTTCTGGGTGCATGACCTGGATTCGAACGAGAACAACGAGATCACTGCCACACTGCGTTACATTACGCCGCATGTTTATTTTTGGGCGCAGGACGGATTGGATATCAACGAAAGCGAGATGAAGGCGTTGGTGGATACTTTTGAGAATGAGATCTACCCCACCAACCGCGAATTCTTTGGCAGCGAATGGTCGCCTGGCATTGACGGAGATGAGCATATCTACATCCTTTACTCACGCGGACTTGGCTTCTCTGTCGCAGGATATTTCTCCTCCTCCGATTCCACGCATCCGATGGTCCAGGAATTCTCGAATGCTCATGAGATGTTCCTGTTCAATGCCGATAATACCCCGCTTGGCGGCGATTATGCCTATGCGATTCTGGCGCACGAATTCCAGCACATGATCCATTGGCACAACGACTTCAACGAAACCTCCTGGCTCAACGAAGGGTCTTCAGAATTGGCGATGCTGCTCAACGGATATGGCGTCGGCGGCTTCGATATGCTTTACATCGCCGACCCCGATCTGCAATTGAACGACTGGCCCAACGACCAGAACGCCACCTCACCCCACTACGGCGCGGGCTTTCTGTTCATGTCCTACTTCCTTGACCGCTTCGGTGAGGATGCAACCCAATTATTGGTAAAAGACCCCGCCAACGGATTGGACAGCGTAGATGATGTGCTTGAAGAGATCGGAGCCACCGACCCATTGTCCGGTCAGCCCATCATTGCCGATGATTTCTTCCAGGATTGGGTCCTGACCAACTTCCTACTCGATCCTTCGATCGGCGATGGACGGTATGTTTATAACAACTATCCCAATGCAATGCGAGCCTCGGCTACAGAGACTTTCTATACCTGCCCGCAGGAACCAGTTACTCGCAGCGTTCATCAATACGGTGTCGATTACATCGCCATCGAATGTCCCGGCGATTACACCATCGACTTTACCGGTTCCACCGTAACCAAACTGCTACCCTTTGACCCCAATTCTGGTAGCTATGCTTTTTGGTCAAACAAAGGCGATGAGTCCGATATGACCCTGACCCGTG
>CAZYLM010000016.1:0-24972 GCA_964648645.1 uncultured Anaerolinea sp. | reverse complement strand
TCAATAACCCGAATGCTTTCCCCGAATCGCGCGTGCGTTTGGTGGAGACCATCGCTTCGAACATGGGTGCAGCGATCCAGAATGCCCGCCTTTTCGAGCAGACCCAGCAGCGCAACGCCGAGTTGACCATGATCAACACCGTCCAACAGGCGTTGGTCTCGAACCTCGACATCAAATCCATATACCAATCGGTGGGTAGAAAGATCATCGAGATCTTCAACGTTCAAAGTGCCGCCATTTACAACATTGACCTTGAAACCCGGATGATGAGCTATGAATTCGCCTACGAACAAGGCAAGGAATGGGAAATCCCCTCCAAACCCGCCACAGGGATGCACAATCACATCGTCGACCAGGTTCTGGACACGAAGAAAAGTTTTCTGATGAACAGCAACTTCACCGAGTTCGCTGCAAAATTCACCGACTTCAAAGCCTCACGCAACAGGCTTCCGAAGTCCCTCTGCGCGGTTCCCATCCTGATACGCAAGAACATGCTCACGGGCATTTCTCTTCAAAATCTAGACGTTGAGAATTATTTCAGCCCGTCAGATCTACGTCTGCTGGAAACCATTTCGAACGCGACCGGGATCGCCCTTGAGAACGCCCGCCTGTTCGACGAGACTCAACGCCTGTTGCAAGAAACTGAGGAACGCGCAGTGGAACTCGAAGCGATCAGCACCGTTACCCAGGCATTGGTGGCCGAGACGGACCTGGATAACATGATCCAGTTGATCGGGAGTCAGATGCGCGAAACCTTCAATGCCGATATCGCCTATCTGGCATTGCTCGATCCGCAGACAGGTATGATCCAATTCCCGTATCAATACGGCGACTCCATCGAGCCGATTCCCTATGGCACCGGAATGACCAGCCGCATCATCCGCGACGGACAGCCGCTGATCTTCAACCGCAACGTGGAAGAACAAAGTAATGCCATGGGCATTCAACGGCTCGGACGCAAGGCGCGTTCCTACCTGGGTGTGCCCATCAAAGCCGGGCGTGAGACCATCGGTGTATTGAGCGTTCAAAGCACCCAAATGGAAGGTGTATTTGATGAAGACTCGCTGCGCCTGCTTGCCACGGTTGCCGCTAATGCCGGGTCTGCGATCAAGACAGCCCGTCTGCATGCTGAAACCCAGCGCCGTGCCAGGGAAATGGCAACCCTCACCGAGGTCGGGCGCGATATCTCCGCCAGCCTCGAAGCCGCCACCGTACTCGAAAGCATTGCCAGGCATGCCAAAGACCTGCTTGACGGCGACCTGAGCGCGCTCTTCCTGCCGGAGCATGATGGACGAATTTTCCGCGCCATCGCGGCGGTCGGCGAAGAAGCCGAGGAACTCAAGAATGATACGATCACGCTCGGTGAAGGAATGTTGGGCAATATCGCCCTGACAAAGAAAGCCGAGATCGTTAACGATGTCGATAACGACCCACGTGGCGTAAACATAGCCGGGACCGATTCAACACCCGACGAACACCTGCTGGCCGTGCCTTTGCTTGCCAACAGCGAATTGAAGGGTCTCATGGCGGTCTGGCGGACCGGAAAAGACAATTCTTTTACCGAGGGCGAGTTGGAATTCATGAACAACCTGGCACGGCAGGCTGTCATCGCCATTCAAAATACTCAATTATTTGAAGAAAGCCGGCGCCTGCTCCAACAAACCGAAAAACGCGCCGCCGAGCTGGCCATCCTGAACAGCATCAGCGAATCGATGACGCGTACGCTGGACGTCCGCACCCTTACCCATAACGTCGGCAACAAGATCCACGAGATCTTCAACGCCGAGATCGTGGATATCCTGCTTTACGAAGTTTCCACGAATATCGTCCAGTTGATCTACAGCTACAGTAACAACCAGTATTACCAGGATGAACCGCCGTGGGAATTGGGCGAAGGCCTCACATCGAAGATCATCATCACCAAACAACCGCTTCTATTGAACACGACCGAGGAGATAAATGCCAATGGCGCTGCGGCATACATCACCGCCCCGGTGGATGAAGATGATATCAAGTCCTACATGGGCGTCCCCATCATGATCGGCGAACGGGTGTTGGGGGTTGTAGATGTGCAAAGCTACAAAGCTGGAGCCTTTGACGAAACGAACCTGAGCCTCCTGCAGACCCTTTCGGCGAATATGGGCGTCGCCATCGAGAACGCCCGCCTCTTCAATGAGATCGAGCAAAGCCTGAAATATCAGAAGGCGCTCAGCGAAGCCAGTATGGCTGTCTCCTCCACCCTAGACCTGGACGTCATCCTCAACAGCCTGACCAAACAAGCCTGCATCGCACTCGATGGCACCAGCGCCTATATCACCTTACGTAAGCTCATAACCGATGATTGGGTCGTCAAGACCGAATTCATCAGCGACCTGGCATCACTCGAGGAGTCCATCTCAGACCTTGGTGCTGCCTACAAACGCGATCTCCGGTCTTTGAAATTATCTGACATTCAAAACGGAAAGAGCCAGATCTATCAAGTGGAAGCCATGGATGGACTCCCAGACTACCGCGAGCACATGATGCTGTATGGTGCAAAATCCATCATTTCTTCCCCGCTGGTGTTGAATGGTCAGGTCATCGGCTTTCTCGAAGTGTGGGAAACCCGCCAGCACCGTGAATTCACGCAACTGGAGATCAACTTATGTGAAAGCCTGTGCCAACAGGCGGTGATCGCCATCAAAAACACCCGCCTCTTCGAAGATGCCCAGGAAGCCCGCGATGCCGCAGAACATGCCAACCAGGCAAAGAGCGCCTTCCTTGCCAACATGAGTCACGAACTGCGTACCCCGCTCAATGCCATCATCGGCTTCACACGCATCGTGCGCAGGAAGGGTGAGGACGTGCTCCCGCCCAAGCAGGTCGAGAACCTCGATAAAGTGTTGGGCAGTTCAGAGCATCTACTCAGCCTCATCAACACCGTGCTCGACATTGCCAAGATCGAAGCCGGGCGCATGGATGTACAGGCAGCGAACTTCAAAATCAATGCGCTCATCGATCTATGCGCCAATACCGCCACGCCCTTGGTCAAACCGACAGTGCGCCTTGTCAAGCAGGTGGAGGACGGTCTGGGTAACATCCATTCCGACCAGGATAAGATCAAACAGATCATTCTTAACCTGTTGAGCAACGCTGCCAAATTCACCACAGCCGGAAAGATCACCCTCAAAGCCCGCAAGGCAAACGACATGCTGGTTGTCGATGTCAGTGATACTGGTATAGGCATCAGCGAAGAAGCGCTGGGCAGGATCTTCGAAGAATTCCAACAAGCTGATACAAGTACCACGCGTCAATACGGCGGCACCGGGTTGGGACTCACCATCAGCCGCAACCTCGCCCGCTTGCTGGGCGGTGACTTGACGGTAACAAGCGAATACGGAAAAGGCTCGACCTTTACGCTTTACATTCCGGTCCATTACGGAGGAAAGCCCGCCTCAGACGAACCAGACACCCAACCCAACCAGCAAACAGGCGCCCAGCCGACTGCGGAGTCTGCCAAGAAGCTCATCCTCGTCATCGATGACGACCCGAACGCCGTCTACTTCCTGCAGGAAAGTTTGGTGCGTGAAGATTATGAGATCGTGGGCATACGGAGCAGCGTCGAAGGGCAGGCAAAAGCGCGTGAGCTCAAACCGCATGCCATCCTGCTAGACATCCTCATGCCCGATAAGGACGGCTGGCAGGTCCTGCATGACCTCAAAACCGACCCCGAGACCAGCGACATACCAATCATCCTGTTGACCATTATCGACAAAAAAGCACTTGGATTCAGACTGGGGGCTGCAGCCTACCTGCTCAAGCCGTTGAATCCCACAGATGTCCTTGCGACATTGCGAAGGGTGATCAAGCCAAAGAAACGAGAACGCATCCATGTACTTGCAATCGATGACGACCCGAATGTTGCCGATATGCTCCGCCAGCAATTACCCGAGTCCGAATTCAGATTGGAATCCGCTTTGGATGGTGTGGCAGGCATGGAGGCGATCGACGCGGCTCGTCCGGATGTGGTCCTGCTTGATATCATGATGCCCCGTTTGGATGGCTTCGGTGTCATCGAGAAATTACACCAAAACCCCGCCACACGTGACCTGCCTGTCATCGTCCTCAGCGTAAAGGAATTGACCGACGATGAAGCGCGGCTTCTAAAAGAAAATGCCCGTCTTGTAATGAGCAAGCAGGGCTTCGACGGAGAAAAACTAGCGCAGGAGATCCTCAACGCCGCGCATCTCAAGGAGAATTCATGAAAACAATTTTGATCGTGGAAGATACAGAGCTGAACATCGACCTGTTATCTCAATTATTGGAGGACGATTACAACCTGCTCGTGGCAAAAGACGGTGCCAATGGGGTCAGTATGGCTTTTGAGCACAAACCAGACCTGATCTTGATGGACATATCCCTGCCCGTCCTGGATGGGTACGAAGCGACACGTAGGATCCGGGAGACCCTGGCAAAGACACCCATCATCGGTCTTTCGGCTCACGCCATGGACAGCCAGATCGTCAAAGCGCGCGAAGCCGGATGTGACGACTACATCACCAAACCGGTCGAAGAAAACGAACTCTTCGCCATGCTGAAAAAATATCTCGGGTAATACTGCCATGCACACTCCACCCCGCATCCTGATCGTTGACGACGAACCGTTCAACATCGACTATCTCGAGCAGGAGCTCGAAGAGAAGGAATACGAACTACTCACTGCAACGAACGGACAGGAGGCGCTCGATTGCATCCGCGAATCAGAGCCGGACCTGGTGTTATTGGATATCATGATGCCTGTGATGGATGGGTTTGGCGTATTGGACCAGGTGAAAGCCGATCCTGTCACACGGAATATTCCCATCATCATCATTTCCGCAAACAACGATCTTCAAAGTGTGGTGAAAGGCATCCAACGCGGTGCGGAAGATTACCTACCCAAACCGTTCGAACCGGTCATCTTGCATGCCCGCATCTCTTCAAGCCTCGACCGCAAACGCCTGCGCGACCAGGAACAACTCTATCTGCAAAGTCTGGAAAAGGAGATGGATATCGCCCGGGATATTCAAACCCAATTCCTTCCTTACGAGATCCCCGAACTCCCCGGTTGGGATATCGCCCCGTATTTCAAAGCCGCCAAATTCGTGGCAGGCGATTATTACGATGCTTTTACCCTCCGCACTGGAGAACTCGTTTTCGTCCTTGGGGATGTCTGCGGAAAAGGCGTGGGGGCAGCGCTGTTTATGACCTTGTTCCGGAGTTTGCTTCGCGCCACAGCTTCCGCAAGCCTTTCATCGGGCAGCGAAAGCGAAAGCCAGTCGCCCGCTGCCCGGCTTCATGGGGCGGTGGACATCACGAACCGATATGTTGCCGATACGCACGAACAGGCCCTTGTTTTCTCCACTCTCTTCATCGGTCTCATTGATGGTCCATCCGGTACGGTGACATACATCAATGCTGGGAATGAAGCGCCTTATCTCATCCGTGCGGCAGGTGGCTTTGAAGAGTTGCCTCCAACCGGACCTGTGATCGGGTTCAATATCAAAGCCCAATTCAAGGTGAAGGAAACCAGCCTTGAACCTGGAGACAGCCTGCTGGTATTCACAGATGGGATCCCTGACGCGAAAAATCCGGATAATGACTTCTTTGGGCATGAGCGTATTACGGAGTTCCTAAAGCATGCGCCTGCGGAATCCGCCAGACGCGTGGCAGACCTCGGCATTGAACTTGATGCCTTTATCGGTGAAGCCGATCAGTTCGACGACATCACCATCCTTGCCCTGAGAAGGGCGTAAAATGAAACATGACAATTGAATGACAGACAGGCGCAACCCGCCTGTTTTTTTCATCCCGCTATTGACGATTCCCATTGCCATATGTAAACTGATTTAACACCAGAGGAACCCATGCCAACACCCGGGAAGAAGGAAAAGAACCCCAAAAAACCCGCCACAAAGAAAACCGCCGGCCGGGGCACTTCGAGGCCGTCTTCGAGTGTCCGCTACAAAAAGGAGTTGGCGCAACGCGAGGCGGAACTTGCCATCATCAAGAGTGTGCAGGATGCCCTCGCTCACAAGCTTGAATTACAGGCGATCTACGACCTTGTCGGGGATAAAATCCGGGACCTTTTCGGCGCACAAACCACCATCATAGCCACATTTGATCATACGAACGGAAAACAAATATTCAATTACTATGTGGATCGTGACGGGCGCGAGTATCCCGAGCCGCGCTCGATGAGTGGGCTGGTCAAAACCCTGATCCGCACCCAGGAGACCCTTCTGCTCAATGAAAATGTCGAAAAGCAGATAAAGAAATTCGGGGCGGAGCTGGTCATTGGATCTCTTATCCCAAAATCGGTTCTTTTCGTACCTTTGATCGTACGCGATGAAGTCCAGGGGGTGATCTCCCTGCAAAATATGGACAGGGAAAACTCCTTCAAGCCTTTCGACGTCCAGTTGCTCGAGACCCTGGCAGGATCGCTGAGCGCCGCCCTCGAGAATGCCCATCTGCTTGAAGAGACAAGACTTCTTTTGGATGAAACCGAACAACGCAATATCGAACTCGAAGCCATCCGCCGGGCAGCCATCGACCTGTCATCCAACCTCGATTACACAACCGTCCTGGATTCGCTTCTGATCAACACATCGGCGTTGATGCCCAGCATCGAGAACATTAATCTTTTCATTTACGAAGAAGACGAATTGAAATTCGGCACCGCCATCGCTCAGGGAGAGATCAAGAACGTCCCGGTTGCGAAACCACGCTCTGGCGGCATAACCGACACGGTTGCACGGACAGGCGAGATTGTGCTTGTCGAAGACATGCAAACCCACCCGTTATATGCGAATTCTTCGCCAGGTTGGAAGGGCGCGCTGATCGGTCTGCCCTTGAAATATCGCATGAAGGTCGTAGGGGTCATGAATATCCATTTTGCTGAGGCGCGGACCTTTGCTGAATCGGAATTGAGGCTTCTTAAGTTGTTCGCCGACCAGGCATCAGTAGCCATCGAGAACTCGCGCCTCTTCAAAGAAAGTGAACGTCTCCTCCAGGAGGCGGCTGAGCGCAATTCTGAACTCGGGGTGATCAACAGCCTGCAACAACTGCTCGTCTCGAACCTCGAACCCCAATCCATCATCGACCTGATCGGCGACAAGGTTGCCGAGATATTCGATGCACAAGTGGCGTTGATCTCATTGTTTTACCCCGCCACAGGTGAGATCCGGCACCGTTACATCAAGGAACGCGGAGATCGTATGTACTTCGATCGCCCGGCACCGATCGATGGATTCCGTAGGCAGGTGGTCGAGTCTCGAAAACCCTTACTAATCAATGAAGGTTATCTAGCACTCGCAGACGATCTCGGCGAATCGCCCGCTTCTGCAGGTGAAGCTCCCAAATCCCTGCTCTTTGCACCGATGATCGTCAACAACCAGGTCACAGGCATCCTTAGTCTCCAAAACCTGGACCGTGAACATGCGTTCACCCCTGCTGATATCAACCTGTTAGCAACCATCGCCGCCAGTTTGAGCGGAGCGCTGGACAAAGCGCGTCTCTTCGACGAAACGCTGCGGCACGCGCGCGAATCCGAGGCATTGAATGAAGTTGGGCGCGACATTTCCGGCACACTCGATCTTTCCACAGTGCTGGATAAGATCGCCTCACACGCCCTCGACCTTTTGAAGAGCTCATCAAGCGCCATCTTTCTACCTGATTCGGACGGAAAAACGATGCGGGCATTGGTGGCCCGCGGAGACATCGCCGAGGAAATTCTGGCGGATTCGATCAAGATCGGCGAAGGGATCATTGGTTCTCTGGCAAAACTTGGCAAAGCGGAGTACATCAACGATACCAACCTTGATCCTCGCACGGTACAGATTCCCGGTACGGATGCGGTCAGGAACGAACGCTTGATGGTGACGCCTTTGCTCTCGGGCAAAAGGGTCCACGGCATGATGGCCGTCTGGCGTGAAGGTGGGGAACCGTTTTCAAAGGAAGACCTGAGATTCCAGGAGGAACTTTCTCTGCAGGCGGTCATCGCCATCAAGAACGCCCACTTTGTGGATGAAGTTCAACAACGCGCTTCGGAGCTGGAGATCATCACCAGTGTGCAGGCGGGGTTATCATCCAAGCTCGATATCCAATCGATCTATGATCTGGTGGGCGAAAAGGTACACGGCATATTCAACACCCAGGCGGTGGTCATATCTTATTATGACCCTAAGTCCGAGTTGGCATCCTTCCCCTACCTGTTTTGGAAGGGCGAACGGATATACCCGGAAAAACAACCGCTTTCAGGCTTTTCAGGATATGTCATTCGGAACAAGGAAACGCTTTTTATTAACGAAAATGTCGCATCGCTCGCGCAATCCTACGGTTCGACCATGCTGGTGGGCGACGATTTTCCAAAATCATTGATTGCCCTGCCCATTCTGGCTGGCAGCCAGATTTATGGATCGCTTTCGATCCAGAACTTCGAGCGCGAGAACGCCTTCTCTGAAAATGACCTCAGGCTCCTTACCACGCTTGCCGGAAGCATGGCCATCTCCATCCAGAACGCCGAGCTCTTCGTGGAGACGCGCCAACGTGCCGATGAATTGACCCTGATCAACAGCATCCTCTCCGAGCTGGATACGCGGTTGGACATCCAGGCTATGTATGATCGAACTGGCGAGAGAATCCGCGAGGTTTTCGACGCTCAGATCGTCGTTTTGAGCATTTACGATCAAAAGGAAAAACTTACCTACTATCCGTATATCATCGAGAACGGCGAAAGACTGTATCAAGACCCGCTCCCTTTGCGGGAAGATGGCGGTGGCTTCGGCGGCCATGTAATGCGCACGCGTCAGCCGATCCTGGTAAATCGAAATTTCGAAGAGCATTCGCGGAAATATCAATCCAACAACCTTGGGGCAAATGCCGATCAAACCGTCGTGGTCCGTTCAGGCTTATGGGTGCCGATGATTGTTGGCGATGAAGTACGCGGCGTGATCTCCCTCCAAAACCTCGAAAAAGAGGATGCCTTCTCCGACTCGGATGTGCGTCTGCTGATGACGATCGCCAACTCGATCGGGGTCGCCATTGAGAATGCCCGCCTCTTCGATGAAACCCAGCGTCTGCTCAAGGAGACGGAGCAACGCGCCGCTGAGCTTGCGATCCTTAACAGCGTAAGTGAGTCCATGTCGCGCGCCCTCGATGTCACTGCCGTTACCCATAACGTCGGAAATAAGATCCGTGAGATCTTCAACGCCGAGATTGTGGACATCCTGCTCTACAACGCAGCCACGAATATCGTGCAGTTAGTGTACAGCTTCAGCGACAATATTTTTTATGAAAATGAACCGCCATGGGAACTTGGCGAAGGGCTTACCTCGAGGATCATTATTAGCAAACAACCCTTGCTATTAAATACAGCCCGGGAGATCGAAGAGAACGGTGCGGCAGCATACGTTACCGCCCCGGAGGACGAAGAAGAGATAAAGTCTTATATGGGTGTGCCCATCATGGTCGGCGACCAGGTGCTTGGCGTTGTGGATGTACAAAGCTACAATGCGCGGGCATTCGACCAGGATAATTTGCGCATCCTGCAGATCCTCTCAGCAAACATGGGGGTCGCGATCCAAAACGCGCGTCTATTCGACGAAACCCAACGCCTGCTTAAAGAGACCGAACAACAGAACTCGGACCTGTGGGCACTTAATTCAGTGCAGCAGGCGCTTGTATCCAACCTCGACATCAAATCGATTTATCAATCTGTCGGACAAAAACTTGCCGAGATCTTTTCCGTTCATTCGGCTGTTATTTATACGGTCGAATTGGACACCCAGATCATGACGTATGAATTCGCTTACGAGCAGGGCCGGGAATGGGAAACCCCACCCAAGAAAGCGACCAGCCTGCATACGTTCATTGTGAACGAAGTTCGGCGTACCCGCAAAAGCTTCGTTATCAACCGGAACTTTGAAGACTTTGCCCTGACCTACCCGGATTTCAAAGGCTCTCGCAGCAAACTTCCAAAGTCGTTATGTGCCACGCCCATCGTCATCCGCAAGGGATCGTTGACGGGCATTTCGCTTCAGAACCTCGAACAGGAAGATTTCTTCACAGATTCCACCATGCGCCTGCTCGAGACCATCGCCAGCGCTGCCAGCGTTGCCATTGAAAACGCACGATTATTCAACGAGACCAAGCGGCGGGCAGCAGAGCTTGAGATCCTCAACAATATCGGTCAAGTACTTACCCAGCAGTTCGATGCCTTCACGATCATCGAGAAGGTGGGTGAAAGGATGCGCGAGCTTGTCGGCGAGGACAACATTGGCATCGGCTTATATGATCCCGAAACGAAGACCGTCACGGCTCATTACGTCACCAAAGGGAACGAACGGGTGCAATACCCGCCATTTCCAATCAACGACTTCACGCTTAAAGCATCGATGCAGGGTAAGACCCTGATCATTAACCGGCAATCTCCCATTTTGTGGAAAAAACTCGGTTCGAACATGACCGCCAGAGATGATATCCCAAAATCTGTGGTTATGGCCCCGATGATCGTTGGCAGGGAATTGATCGGCGGAATTACCATTCAGAACTTTGAGCGTGAGAACGCCTACGACGATGCAATGATCAAGATGATGGAATCGATCGCCTCAAGCGTTGCCACGGCGATACAGAACGCGCGTCTCTTCGAAGAAGCGCGCTCGGCCCGCGCCTCAGCCGAACAAGCCAATGAAGCCAAAAGCGCCTTCCTGGCGACCATGAGCCATGAGATCCGCACACCGATGAATGCCGTCATTGGCATGAGCGGACTCCTGCTCGATACCAGCCTGAATGACGAACAGCGCGATTATGTCGAGACCATTCGAAGTTCGAGCGATGCCCTGCTTGCCATCATCAACGACATACTCGATTTCTCAAAGATCGAAGCCGGGCGAATGGACCTAGAACACCAGCCCTTCGATCTGCGCGAATGCGTGGAAGCCTCGCTTGATCTGGTAAGTGCGCGCGCAGTCGAAAAAAGCATCGATCTTGCCTATATATTCGAGGGAGACATCCCACCCGCCATCGTGGGGGATGTAACCCGCTTGCGGCAGATCATTACGAACCTGCTTAGCAACGCAGTTAAGTTTACAGACAAGGGGGAGGTCGTCCTGACTGTGTCAAGTCAAAAATATAAAAACGGAAGCTCAAAGGAAAAAGCCCTTTTGACCTTCGCCGTGCGGGACACAGGCATCGGGCTCACAGCTGAAGGGATGGGCCGATTATTCCAATCATTCACGCAGGCTGATTCCTCAACCACCCGCAAATACGGTGGAACGGGGCTTGGGCTTGCGATCAGCAAACGCCTGACAGAAATGATGGGGGGTACGATGTGGGCGATCAGCGATGGACCCGGGCAAGGCTCGAGCTTCATCTTCAACATCAAGGCTGAGTTGGCAGAGATCGCCCCAGCCAAGAAACATCTGCACCTCGGCATCCAGCCCGCCTTGCAAAACAAACGCGTGTTGATCGTGGATGACAACTCCACCAACCGATACATCTTAAACATGCAGACCACCAAATGGGGTATGATACCGCGCGATACAGAATCGCCTGCCGAAGCACTGACCTGGATCGAACAAGGTGAATCTTTCGATATTGCCATTCTCGATATGCACATGCCCGATATGGACGGCCTTGAACTGGCCAGGCAGTTGAGAAACAAACAGACGATCTTTCCGCTGGTCTTGTTCAGTTCGCTTGGGCGGCGGGAGGCAGGTGATGATGCGGAGATCTTTTCTGCCTATCTGACTAAACCCATCAAACAATCCCAATTGTTCGACACGCTCGTCGGGCTTTTTGTTCAAACGGAAGAAGATGCAAAACGCACGACCAATGAACGCTTCAAACCGGACCCGTTCATGGCTCAACGCCACCCGTTGAGAATCCTCCTCGCTGAGGACAATTCGGTGAACCAGAAACTCGCATTGAGATTACTCGAGCAAATGGGATACAAAGCTGATGTGGCCGGGAACGGGGTCGAAACCCTGCACATGGTGGAGCAAGTGCTCTACGATGTGATCCTGATGGATGTACAAATGCCGGAGATGGATGGTCTGGAAGCTACGCGCGAGATCGTGGCGCGTTGGCCCCAAAAGCACCCCTTTATCATCGGATTGACGGCAAATGCCATGCAGGGCGACCGCGAGATGTGCCTGAACGCAGGCATGGATCACTATATTCCCAAGCCCATCCGTGTGGTGGAATTGGTGGACGCCCTGTTCAAGGCGAAGTTATAAAAGGAAACAAATGCCAGTCTTAAACACAAATACTTTTAATGCCCTCAAAGATAGCATTGGGGCGGACTTTGTCGACGAATTATTAGATGCATTCCTCAAGGATACGGTCCATCAGATGGAGGAAATGAAGAATGCACTCGCCACTGGTGATGCAGATAACTTCCGCCGTGCGGCACATACGGTCAAATCCAACTCGCTGACCTTCGGCGGGGAAGACCTTGCCTCATTGGCACGTGAGTTGGAAATGATGGGACGTGAAAATAACCTCGAAGTTGGGAACAAACTCGAAGTCCTGAAAGAGGCGTTCGATCTCCTTCGAAGTGAATTGCTAAAACTAAAATGAATCCTGTAACGAAACCCTCATCCCCTGAACCCGCCCGCCTTCTGGTAGTGGACGATAACAAGGTTAACCGCATGGTGCTTTCTCACAGCCTCGAGAGTGAGGGTCACATCGTTGATACGGCGGAAAACGGCAGGGAAGGGCTGGAAAAATTCCGCTCCGGTACGTTCGACCTGATGTTGCTCGATATCGAAATGCCCGTGATGAACGGCTTTGAAGTATTGGAAGCCTGCCTGAACGATCTGGACCTGCGGCAGATCCCCATCATCATGACGTCAGCAATGGAGGAATTGGATGCCGTGGTCAAATGCGTGGAACTTGGCGCGGAGGACTACCTGACCAAGCCGATCAACCCAATCCTGCTTCGAGCGCGCGTGAATGCCAGCCTTGAAAAGAAACGCCTGCGCGATGAGCAGAGGAAATTGTTCCGGACCTTCACGACCAAAGAGGTGGCTGAAGAATTGCTGCGCAGCGGTTTTTCACTTGGCGGACAGATGGTGACCGCAACTGTCTTGATCTCCGACATCCGCTCGTTCACGACCATCACTGAAAGCCAGGACCCTTCGGACTCCATCGAATTGCTCAACCAGTATTTCAGCATGATGTTCGATGCGATCACGCACAACGGCGGGATCGTGAACCAGATCGTCGGTGACGGAGTGCTGGCTGTGTTCGGCGCACCGATCTTTTACGATGATCATCGGGAGCGGGCAGTCAAAGCAGGGCTGCAAATGCTCGAGCAGTTAAAAGTCTTCAACCAAAACCAATTAACGCAGGGAAAGACCGCCATCCAGATCGGGATCGGAATCACCTCCGGGAGGATGGTGGCAGGCTACACAGGAACGCAGAACCGGGCGATCTACACATGCATCGGAGATACCGTCAATCTTGCCGACCGGATCCAGGAATATACAAAGGAAGCGCTGCGTCCGCTCTTGATCGACGAGAACACACGCAAGGGACTTCCATCCGAATACAAACTGGAAGACTTGGGTCGAATCGTATTTAAGGGCAAGAACCAGGCAGTGAATGTATTTGCTGTCCATGGAGGGTAAAAAAACGCAAGATATATGAGGGTAAACCGTGTAGTTGATCATCTGAAAAAGAACGTCATTTGGGTTGTTATCGCCCTGGCTGTTACCTCCTTGGTGCTTTTTTATTACTGGCTTCAATGGGCGGATCTTGTCAGATTTTCACTGGCACTCGACCACACGCCTGATTTCATGCAAGACTTCGTCCTTTATTATCACCCGATGAGTGTACAGGTACTCCAAGCCCCGATAAGAGTGTCGGGGTATCTATATTCCCTATTTTTTGCAATCGTCCTGACTCCTTTGGGTTTGCTTCCCCTTCAATCTGCGATGGTTGTATGGTTTGGGCTCGAGGTCGCACTTCTTTTGGTGACAATCGCCTCAGCCCGTTATTTGCTGGACCTCTCCCCTTCTGTTGTTTTGCTCTTGTTCTTCCTCACGCTGACAGCTTTTCCCGTCCTCCATAATATCAAATGGGGGCAGGTGAGCATCCTGCTAACAGCATGTATGACCACTGCGTTTGCCTTGTATCGCTCGAAACGCAGCATCCTTGCCGGGACCCTGCTTGCATTTGCTGCTGCAATAAAATATTACCCAGGAATCGCTCTCGTCTATTTCATCCTCAAACGCGATATCCGTGCAAGCCTGACTTTCATTACTGCGTTCGCTGTTTTCTACTTTATCCTGCCGGTATCGGTGTTCGGCTTATCTCAATGGACACAGTTTGAGCGCCTGATACTTTCCTATGTAGACTTCGGACCCATTACATACAGCTTTAGTTCACAATACTTCGCGGATGTTGGCTTTCGGTGGTACATGATCTTCTTTGGCAGTGAACCTTCTCTTGCATTCCTTCAAGCACTCGGGTACCTTGGGGCAGGTATCGCCTCCGGCTGCGTATTTCTGGCATGGAAGATCACACAAAAGGCTCTACCCCAACACCACGGGCTATCATTATCAGCTCTTTTTATCACCATACCGTTTTGGGTCCGTACATGCTGGCCGCATTACCTCGTTTACATGCCTTTATGCCAGGTTGCCCTTTTATCTTATTTTGCATCCAGGTTTCAATTCTCCAGCCTGCCCGAAAAGCTGCTCATCTTTCTACCATTCCTATCCATGCTTTTATCCAGTGTGTTCTTTTTCCTTCAATTTCGCAACTGGGTCGCATATAATGGATATGGTTTCCTTTTCTTTGCAAATCTCCTTCTGCTGATCTGCCTTCTGTTCGCGCTCAGGATCCAGCCAAGCCACAGTGCGCAGACCTCATAGGGCTATGAATAAATGGACATAAAAATTCTGATATACCTTCTTCCCATCGTTTTCATCCTGCACGACTTTGAAGAGATCATCATGTTCAGACCGTGGCTGGACAAACACCGCACGGAGATCAAAAGCCGTTTTCCCCGCCTGGATAAAATCCTCCTGCGCAATCATGATCACCTCTCCACTTCAGCGTTTGCTGTGGCAGTCTTGCACGAATTTGTCATCATTGCCATTATCACAATCCTCGCAGTTCATTTCGATTCATATCAATGGTGGTTCGGTGCATTTGCCGCCTTCTTCCTGCATCTTTTCGTTCACATTCTTCAATGGTTGGTTTTTGGCAAATACGTCCCTTTCATCATCACATCCATCCTTGCTTTGCCTTACTGCTCATACACTAATATTCAATTCCTGAAATTCACCAACCTGACTGGCGGGCAGCTGACCCTTTGGGCTGGGATCGGCGTCCTGCTTACCCTCGCCAGTTTTTATCCTGCATTCTTCCTTGCTTCGAAATTCGAGCATTGGATTAATACCAACTACCTATTCGCGCGTTAAATCCCAACTGCGCCATCCCTTATAATTGCTGAATGCAATTTATTCCAACCCCAACGGTACGCAAGATACTTTCTTTCGCCTTCATTACACTCATCGCCTACGGACTTTTGCTTCCCTTAACCGGCTTCTATTGGGACGATTGGCCCTTTGCCTGGATCGCAAAATTCCTCGGACCTGCAGAATTCATACCGGCGTTTTTACCATTCCGCCCCTTCCTCGGACCCATTTTCTATATCACAACCAGTATCATTCCTCTACATCCGCTCGCATGGCAGGTCTTTGCCCTCTTCATTCGTTTTCTCATCAGCTTAACCTCCTGGTGGGCATTCGAACAAATCTTCCCGAACCGCAAAACCCTCGCTTATCTCGCCGCCTTGCTCATGCTTGTCTTCCCGGGTTACAGCCAGCACTGGGTTGCATTGACTCACATCAACCAGGAACTCATCCCCTTTATTTTCTATCTACTCTCTTTCGGTTACACATTCAAAGCCCTGCGGACGAACAACAGGGCAGATACCATTCTCGCCTTGCTCTTCCATATTTGCGGCATCTTCCCCACCGAATATTTCTTCGGCATCGAGGGTCTGCGTTTCTTTTTTCTCCTTGCTTTCTTTCAAGGATCCGTTTTGCAACGCTTTATTAGATCGCTAAAATCTTTTCTCCCTCATTTATTCATCTGGATCCTCAATGCCGCCTGGCTGTATTATTACTACAACTTTGGACCTTACGCTTCCTACGCCCTTTCGGCGGAATCGCCAAATGGACTTTACTATTTGACTCAGGCGTTGGACGCCCTGTGGAAAAGCGGAATCTACATCTGGTTCCAAATCCTAGCCCTGACTTTCTCCTTCCTTCCCGCGCCCGCCTCCCTCCTGACGCTGGGCCTGGTTGCCCTCTCTTCCATTATCATTGTCTGGTACCTTCTTCGATCCACACAAGAAGAAACAACGGACGAGACCCTTGCCCTTTATCTGATCTTGGCAGGTGTTTTTGGCATCCTGTTCGGGCGTCTCCCTTCACTTGCGGCAAACCTGCCTCTCACCCTGCAATCTTCCTACGATCGTTTCATGATCTCGATCATGCTTGGCGCCGTGACCTTTGTTGCAGGGGTTCTCGAATTGCTTATCAAGAGTCATCGTAAGCGCATTATCATCTTTTCAGCCCTCGTTGCTCTTGGCATCGGACAGCAATTCTTCAATGCCAACATCTTCCGTAGGGATTGGCAAAGGCAGAGCGAGATCTACTGGCAGATGGCTTGGCGCATCCCTGCCCTCGAGCCGAACACCCTGCTGCTTACCGACCAGATGCCGATCGATTACGAAACCGATCTCTCTTTCACCGCCCCGATCAACTGGATGTATGCCCCCAACTTCACACGCGCCGACCTGCCATACATGCTTCTCTATACTGAGAAACGCCTCGGCGGCTCGACATTACCATCCCTCGAGAAGGATGTCGAAATCTTTTATCCCTACCGCACCGTGAACTTCAACAGCAATACGTCGAACGCTCTCGTGGTCTACAAACCGCAACATGGCTGCCTGCGAGTCTTCGACCCGAATATCAGTTCGCCCGAACTTTACGCTGACTTTCCCGAAGATCTAACAAAGGTCGTCCCGCTTTCCGACCCATCGCGCATCATCCCTTCACCTATAAACTCTGCTGCTCCGCCTTTTTTCCCCGAGCCGGGGCATGACTGGTGTTACCACCTTGCCAAAGCCGAACTTGGACTTTCGACCGGAGATTTTGAATCCGCCGCCTCTTATGCAGATGATGCAATCAAGCTTGGATTACGTCCTGATGACCCGCGTGAATGGCTTGCATTCGTCAAGGCGTATGCTTTGAGTGGGCAGGTCGCTAAAGCTGTTGAAATTTCGCAGGTCGTTCTCAAATCGGAGAAAACACTTAAGGCGGTCTGCATTGCTTGGGGGCAGATCAAAGCCAATGCCCCGCCAGGAGGCGCTGCAGAGGTGGAGTCGGCAGAGTTATCCCTTGGTTGCAATCCATGATGCACGCTTGACGCATTAAACTTCATGTGCTACCATCTTTTTTCAGTTTATAGAATCAGGAGAAGATATGACCAAGAACCATCGCAGGGTGTTGATGTTGTCCGTCTTGATGACTGCAGCGATCATCCTTTCCGCCTGTGAAAGATCCATTTCAGCCGCGCCAGTTGAAACAGCCACACCAATCGCAACAGGCTTATTTGTTTCACCGATCGCCTCGGTCGAAAACCCAATGGAAATGATCGAACAATTTGCCAAGCAGACCGAAGCCGCACAGACATCTGCCGCAGGAGGCGGTATCCCAGCCACAACTGGCACTACGACAGGCACCCCCCAGGCCGGTGTGACCGAAACAGGTATTCCCGCCGCAATCACCCCCACACCTACTGCAACCCTCGCCGCAGCGACCCCGACCAACGCAAACACCGCTGCTACATCCATTCCAGCCGCAACCTCTTCGGGTCCAGCGGCAACTGCTCCCAGCCTTTCTGGCGATGTATATATTCTGCAGGATGGCGAATGGCCTTACTGCATTGCACGCCGTTACAATGTAGACCCTGATGCGATGCTTCAGGCAAGCGGCCTAACCAGCCCTGATATTTACTATCCGGGATTGAAGTTGATCCTTCCCAAGAATACAACATTCCCCGGTTCTCGTGTATTGGTCTCACACCCCGCCACCTACACAGTTGCGTCGGGAGATGAAACCATATACAGCATAGCCTGTAAATACGGCGACGTGGATCCGAACGCCATCGCATCGGCGAACGGCATTTCTGCGTCCTCCAAGTTGACAGTCGGGCAAACACTGAACATTCCCTAACTCTCAAGCAACCAAAGCCCGGGTTTATGCCTGGGCTTTTTCTTTTTATATAAGTTATTTTCACTTCCCAGAAAGGATTTTCCATGCCCTCCTTTGAATTCCTCCGCTCTGAAGTCCTGATGAAAGGCCGCGCCTTTACCATCCGTCGGGATTATTTAAAGACCCCGGATGGACGTGAAACGAAGTTCGAGATCGTCGAACATGGTGGCTCGGTGGTCATTATCCCTATCGACTCGGAAGGGAATATCCTTTTCGTCAGGCAATATCGCCATGCTGCTGGCATGGATATGCTCGAACTGCCCGCTGGGACCCGTGACGGCGATGAACCGTTTGAAGATTGCGCAGCGCGCGAGATACGCGAAGAGACTGGTATGGAGGCAGGCAAGCTGACCCATGTCGGCTCGTTCTACCTCGCGCCGGGCTACTCCACCGAATACATGGGCGTCTTTTTGGCGACCGACCTTAAGCACAATCCGCTCGAGGCGGATGATGATGAATTTTTATCGGTAGAAAAACTCCCCATTAAAGAAGCAGTAAGAATGGCGGAGAAAGGCGAAATGCCCGATGCCAAATCTTTGGCTGCGTTGCTAATGGCAAGATCCTATTTGGAATAGCTCGCAAATCGAAAGTCTATGGTGAGAACCAACAAAACACATCTTATTGCCGTATCGCAAGCTTTATTGGTAACCTTTTTATGGTCAACCTCATGGGTGTTTATAAAGATCGGGTTGAAATCTGATCTACCTCCTGTTACCTTTGCCGGGCTGCGGTACACACTTGCAGCATTTTGCCTGTTGCCATATGCCATACTTAATCCAATTCACCGCCAAACCCTGCGTGGGCTCCCAGCCCAAACTTGGTGGGAACTTATCGGGCTTGGCATCATATTTTACACGCTCACCCAGGGAGCCCAATTCGTGAGCTTGTCTTTTTTACCTTCTGCCACTCTTTCATTGTTATTGAATTTTTCCCCCATCTTCATTGCTATCTACGGGATGACCTCTCATAGTGAAAGCACGTCGCTCACGCAATGGGGCGGAATTTTCTTTACAGTCATTGGAGCGCTTATTTATTTTGCCCCCCTTTCCATCGAAAAAAGCCAGACCGCTGGCTTGCTTGCCGGGTTGATTGCCTTGTCTGCAAATGCTGCATCATCAATTTTTGGACGTTACATCAATACCCAGGAGAAATTAAATCCGGCCGTAGTCACCAGCGTCAGCATGGGGATTGGCGGAATTCTCATGCTGGTCATTGGCATCCTTACCCAAGGTATAGGCAGGCTGAACCTCGCTCAATGGGCGATGATCGGCTGGCTGGCAGTGGTCAACACCGCAATCGCTTTTACGCTGTGGAACAAATCCCTGCAAACGCTCACCGCCGTGGAATCCAGCATTATCAATGGGACTATGCTTCCGCAGATCGCGGTCCTTGCATGGATATTTCTCGGCGAGCCATTGGGTGGGAAGGAAATTCTTGGGCTAATTTTCGTGCTGATTGGCACACTGATCGTTCAATTGTGGAGATACTTACCAACTTTAAAGCGGTAAAATATTAAGAACCAGGAAACTGTGATGCCGAATAAACCTATGCTAATCCTCATTGCTGGCCCATATCGTTCCGGCACAAACGATGATCCGGAAAAGATCGCAACCAATGTCCATTTTATGGAGTCATTTGCCGTGCCCATCTTTCGCAAAGGACACATCCCAGTCCTCGGTGAATGGTTTGCTTTGCCCTTGCTTGCTTTGGCTGGCTCCAAAGAAACTGGCGATAAGATTTTCAACGAAATCTTTCATCCCGCCGCGGTGCGCCTGCTCGACAAATGCGACGCGGTTCTGCGTGTGGGCGGCGCTTCATCAGGTGCAGATCTGATGGTGAGCACTGCCAAAGATAAGGGAGCGAAAATTTTTTATTCGCTGGGCGAAATACCAAATATTGCGTGATTTTATCCCTTTACGACCCATAAAAACACCTCGGCGGTTGCGAGGTGTTTTTATTTCCACCAATCCTATCCAATATATGACAACAGACATAAGGAATTAAGTCATATATAACTAACGTAATTCGTCTCATGGGAATACACTTGTTCATTGAGGAAATACAAGGCATCAGCGCCTTTTTTCAGGAGCCAAAGAATGAACAAGAGTATCATCATGATCGACGGAAATGAGGCGACAGCCAGTGTCGCTCACCGTCTCAACGAAGTGATCGCCATCTACCCGATTACCCCATCTTCCGCGATGGGCGAATTTTCCGATGAATGGTCTGCCAAGGGTAAAAAGAATATTTGGGGAACCGTCCCGCTCGTGGTTGAAATGCAATCCGAAGGCGGCGCAGCTGGGACCGTACATGGCGCACTCCAGACCGGTGCTCTTACAACCACCTTCACTGCCTCGCAGGGTTTGCTGTTGATGATCCCGAATATGTACAAAATCGCGGGTGAACTCACCAGCACGGTCTTCCACGTTGCCGCACGCGCCATTGCTGCCCATGCCCTTTCCATCTATGGCGACCATCAGGATGTGATGGCTGTCCGGCAGACAGGCTGGGCATTGCTTTCCTCTGGATCGCCGCAGGAAGCCCAGGACTTCGCTGCCATCGCTCAAGCCGCCACACTCAAAGCGCGCGTCCCCTTCCTTCATTTCTTCGACGGTTTCCGGACTTCGCACGAGGTCAACAAGATCGTGCAGTTATCGGATGATGAGCTTCGGCTCATGCTTGACAATGAACTGATCCGTGCCCATCGGGCACGGGGACTCAGCCCCGAGCATCCAGTCCTGCGCGGTTCAGCCCAGAACCCTGATGTGTATTTCCAAATGCGCGAAGCGGCAAACCCCTACTACACCGCCACCCCTGCCATCGCGCAGGAAATGATGGATAAGTTCGCCAACATAACCGGACGTCACTACAACCTCTTTGATTACTCGGGTTCTCCAGATGCCGAACGCGTTGTCATTGTCATGGGCTCCGGAGGCGAAGTGGTGGAAGAGACAGCCGCCCGCTTAGCCGCGAATGGTGAAAAGGTCGGTACGCTTCGTGTACGGTTGTATCGTCCCTTCTCCATCGATCATTTCATCAAGGCATTGCCCAAAGGCGTGAAGTCCATTGCCGTTCTGGACCGCACCAAAGAGCCAGGCGCAATGGGCGAACCCCTCTACATGGATGTAGTTAGTGCACTGGTTGAAGGCAATCGCAGCAGTATCAAGGTTATCGGCGGCCGGTATGGGCTATCCTCCAAGGAATTCACGCCAGCAATGGCAAAAGCGGTCTTCGATGAACTGAAGAAACCCGAACCCAAGAATCACTTCACTGTCGGCATCAACGACGATGTGACCCACACAAGCCTTGACTTTGACACTTCCTTCTCTCTCTCTTCGGAAGGCATGGTCAGTTGCGTCTTCTTCGGTCTCGGCTCCGACGGAACCGTGGGCGCGAACAAGAACTCCATCAAGATCATAGGTGAGGAGACAGATAATTTCGCTCAAGGTTATTTCTATTACGACTCGAAAAAGTCGGGTACGGTGACCATGTCTCACCTGCGTTTTGGTCCCAAGCCGATCCGCGCCCCCTACCTGATCGAGGCTGGGCAGGCAGACTTCGTTGCCTGTCACCAATTCAACTTCCTCGAGCGGGTGGATATGCTCAAGTACGCCAAAGAACGCGGAATTTTCCTGTTGAACAGCCTGTACGGTCCCGAGGAAATTTGGGACCAACTCCAACAGGAGGTCCAAAAAGATATTATCGAGAAGAAACTCAAGTTTTATGTCATCAATGGTTACGAAGTCGCTGAAAAGACCGGCATGGGCGGCCGCATGAACACCATCATGCAGACAGCATTTTTCGCCATCAGCGGGATCCTGCCGAAAGAAGCCGCCATCGCCGAGATCAAGCATGCCATCGAAAAGACATACGGCAAGCGCGGCGAAGCCGTCGTAAAGAAGAATTTCGACGCAGTCGATGCCACCGTCGCCAATATTTTCGAAGTCAAGGTTCCAGGGAAGATAACCTCAAAGATGACGCGCAGACTCCCGGTCCCGAATGAGGCGCCGGAATTCGTCAAAGACGTGCTCGGTCAGATCATCAACTCTGAAGGCGATGCCATCCCTGTCTCTGCCTTTCCTATTGACGGTACCTTCCCTACCGGGACGACCCAGTGGGAAAAGCGCAACCTCGCACTAGAGATCCCGGTTTGGAATCAAGATATTTGCATCCAATGCGGGAAATGCGTGATGGTCTGCCCGCATGCGGTGATCCGGCATAAAGTTTTCGAAGATAAATATCTCAACGGTGCACCTGAGGCTTTCAAGCATGTCAAATCGAAGTTCAAGGAATTTTCAGAGGGATATACATACTCTTTGCAAGTCGCTCCTGAGGATTGCACCGGGTGTACCTTATGTGTGGAGGTTTGCCCCGTAAAAGACAAGACCGCTGTCGGACGCAAGGCGATCAATATGGAATCCCAGCCTCCGCTGCGTGAAGCTGAAGCAAAGAATTGGGACTTCTTCATGAAGATCCCCGACCTGGACCGCAGGTTGATCAATCCTTCAACGATCAAGAACTCACAGTTACTGCGCCCGTTGTTCGAGTTTAGCGGCGCATGCGCGGGCTGTGGTGAAACGCCCTACGTCAAGCTTGTCACGCAATTGTTTGGTGACCGCGCGATCGTGGCGAACGCCACAGGCTGTTCCTCCATTTATGGCGGCAACCTGCCCACCACCCCCTGGTCTCAGGATGCAAATGGGCGTGGACCGGCATGGTCGAACTCGCTGTTCGAAGATAACGCCGAATTCGGGCTGGGTATGCGCTTGACCATCGATAAACAAAACGAATTTGCCCGTGAATTGATGAAGAGTTTCGAACAGGACCTGGGCACTGAGCTTGTCACGGCGATCTTAAATGCCAATCAATCCGATGACGCGGGTATTGAAGCCCAACGCGAGCGGGTTACCCAATTGAAAAAGAAATTGGAAAAATCCAGCGACACGCGGGCGAAAGATCTGATCAGCATCGCTGATGCGCTCGTTAAACGCTCTGTGTGGATCATCGGCGGCGACGGCTGGGCATACGACATCGGCTACGGTGGTCTCGACCATGTTCTCGCCAGTGGGCGAAATGTAAACATCCTTGTGCTCGATACCGAGGTTTATTCCAACACCGGCGGACAATCCAGCAAGTCTACACCACGGGCGGCTGTCGCCAAATTTGCGATGAGCGGCAAGGGTATGCCAAAAAAAGATCTCGGGTTGATCGCCATGTCTTATGGCTATGTATATGTAGCGAAAGTCGCCATGGGTGCCAACGACCAGCAGACACTTAAAGCTCTGCTCGAAGCAGAATCTTATGATGGACCCTCCCTCATCATCGCCTACAGCCATTGCATCGCCCACGGCTATGACATGGTCAAAGGGCTGGACCAGCAAAAACTCGCGGTCCAATCGGGGCATTGGCCCATCTTCCGGTATGACCCGCGCCTGGCAATCCAGGGGCAAAATCCGCTCGTGATCGAATCAAAAGAACCAAGCATCCCATTCTCGCAGTATGCGTATAACGAGACCCGCTACAAGATGCTCACCCAAATGAACGAGGAGCGAGCTGAAGAATTGATGAAGGAAGCGCAGCAGGATGCGAAGTCCCGCTGGGCGCTGTATCAGCAGATGGCGATGATGCACTACGGCAACGGAAGCGAGAAAAAGGAATAACAAGACCAGCGATGATGGGCGAGGAAGTTATCTCGCCCATTCTTATCAAAAGGATACCCTAACATGACCGAACTTTCCACATCATATCTCGGTTTAAAACTAAAGAACCCATTGGTCGCTTCGGCTTCACCGCTCTCGAGGAAAATTGATAAAGCGATTTCCCTCGAGGAGGCAGGCGTTTCAGCTGTAGTTATGTATTCCCTCTTTGAGGAGCAGATCATCCACGAAAGCCTTGAACTGGACCATTTCCTTTCCCGCGGCACCGAATCTTTCGCCGAGGCACTCACCTACCTCCCTGATGGCGGCATGTACGGCGTCAGCCCGGAAAAATACCTGAACCAGGTTGCCGGATTAAAAAAAGCGTTGACTATTCCGGTCATCGGAAGTTTAAACGGCGTATCCAAGGGAGGTTGGACGAAATATGCAAAGCACATAGAGAATGCAGGTGCAGATGCTCTCGAATTGAATCTGTATTTTGTGCCCACTGACCCAACCCTGACAGGCCGCGATTTGGAAGATGCACAAGTCGAGCTTGTCGCCGAGGTCAAATCTGCCATCAAGATCCCTTTGGCGGTAAAACTCAGCCCCTTCATCACATCCCTGCCCAATTTCGCAAAGCGGATTGTGGACGCCGGTGCAAGTGGGCTTGTCCTCTTTAACCGTTTCTACCAGCCAGATTTCGACCTCGAAGAATTGGATATTATCCACAGCCTTGAACTGAGCAATTCTTCTGAAGTCCGCCTCCCTTTGCGTTGGATTTCGATCTTATACGGCAAGGTGAGTGCAGACTTCGCCTTGACCAGCGGCGTCCACTCTTCGCCGGATGTCCTCAAAGCCATGATGGCTGGTGCTAAGATCACCATGATGACATCAAACCTCCTGCAGCACGGGGAGAAGGTTGTACCCGCCCTGCTCCATGACCTTCAGACCTGGATGAAGGAGCACGAGTACGAATCCATCCAGCAAATGCAGGGCAGCATGAGCCAGAAGAACGT
>CAZYLM010000015.1:0-25337 GCA_964648645.1 uncultured Anaerolinea sp. | reverse complement strand
AACGCACCGAACACCAATTGGATCGTCCCAAGGTTGCCGAGGAAAACGGTCAACAATGAACCGGATAAGCCGGTAATAAGCCGTGCATGGGACGTCTCTAATTGCGATTCATCGCTCGACTTCTCGATGGCAGAGTATCCGACCGTGAACGCTCCCAGGGCAACCAACGCAAACCATGTCGGCAGTATCAGATTATGGGCGATCGATGGAACGATACCAAGCAATTTCACGGGCGTGCCAGCCAGCACAAAACCGTAATAGTAGTAATTGATATATCCGCCCGCGAACCAGGGATCATAGGGTGGGAAACTCGTACTCTTCAGAATTGCATTGAAATACGAGAAATCCATAGGACGTTCACCACCCTTGGACGGATGCCACATATCGGGATTCCCCAGACGAATGAGCAGATCGATCAAAAAGAAGGATAGGAAGACGATCTCTGCAATCACAAAGAAGCGACGGTTCGATCCCCAGTCTTCTTTTATCTCATCCTTGCGCATCAACCACAAGCCAATGCCTGCCACTACAACCAGGCTGAATGCCACGCCGATACTTGTGCGCGTGTACGACAATCCGAGCGAGCCGCCCATCCATGCCATCCATGCCAGCAGCACCAAACCAAGGATTCTGCCAAGGGCATATGCATACTGTCTCAAACCAGGAAGTGCAAGCCGCGCCAGAGGGTAGGCGAAGACTCCGAGTACGAAGATGAAACCGTACCAGAGAAGAGCACCTATGAACGGATACTTGTTTTGTAGCCATTCATAATTGAACAAATCCGACCAGGTGCCGCCCGCGCGCTGTTCCGCCAACCGTGATTCCGGAAGCACCAAGGGCTTGAAATTGCTGAGCTCACGCGCCGTCAACTGGACGACTTTCGTCAGATCCACCGAACCAAGAACGGCACGGACGTGATCCGCATCGAACGAATCTGTTTTCTTGAAGATCAACACCTTCGGGTGGTCGTAAAAGGTGAACGATTCCTCCGCACGTTGATCGTTGATGACGATGCCCACGAGTGTCGGATATGACTCGATGACAGCTGCCAATTCGAAGCCAAGCCTGCCCTCATACATTCCAGGCTTTGCAAGCCGGTAACACTCGATGATTTCCTGCCCTTCGGGGCAGCCGATCAACTCGCGATAATATAGAGTCGTCAGCGGATAACGTTCCGGCACGCGCGTGATCTGCGCATACTGGTGGTTGGTGGGGACAACGATGTAATCACCCTTGGACAGGATGGTCACAAAACGTTCGAGTTTGTTGGCGTCGTCGGGCCAATAGACCTGCAAGGTGAGGTCATCATTGCTATACATCCCGCCATAGGGGTCATAGCCGTCTATACGGAAGGGCAGGGTCCAATCGTAGTCTGTCTCGTTGATGATCGCTGAACCGACAATGAACAATGCCTGTCCGCGGGTTTCGATCTTGAGCGTATAGGTCTCGTCCTTCAAGAGAGTGACGATCTTGTCGAAGGCAAATGTCAACGGTATGCCGCGCGGATCCGTTGTCTTTTTCGTGTCGAGCAAAGTGGATGCCCGCGCCAGTACAAGGCCCGGATCGGAGTCGGCAGTAAGAGTCAGGTTAACAGCGGCGGGAAGCCCGGCTTCATCTCGAGCATAGGCAAAGGTTACACCTGTTAATGAACCACCCTGCCGTGGAATGAACGTCAAACTGTAGGGCGTTGTCGGGGTGATTGCAACATTCGGCACGATAGATAATGGTTCGGTGAAAGATCCCTCCTCGTTTTCAACGAGAAGGTTCACCGATGAAGGAACGTTTTCAAAGATCCACCGGGTTCCCGCCATGCGGGTTTCATCGCGCAGGTAAATGCCTTGGAAGGCGAACGCCCAGGCAGTAGTGAGAGCAAGAACAGAAACACCAATAATAAATGCGATGGCAGACGATAAGCGGCGAATAACGGTCTGCTGCCCTGGCTCTGCACTCAATTTTGGAATCTCAAAAACCGCCCACGCCGCCATCATACACAAGAGCGGATAGATGGGGAGCTGGTATCGCATGGCAGGGTTGAACTGGAAAGACTGCCAGACAAAGTAGAACGCCGTCCATGCCCAAAGTATAAGGTGGCGATGCTCACCTTTGAGAATGCGCCAACCCATGAGGAGAAAGCCCGCCCATGCCAAAATTCCGAGCGGAAGCCCCAGCCCCCAAAGCGTCAGGTTTTCAAATGAATAAAGGTGCGAACGGCGAGACCATTGCAGGTTCCATGGTGGGTCAGCCTTTCCGGAGGCTTGCGCGCGTTGTTCCGCAATGCCGGCGATCCATTCCTTGTTCAACATCAAGCCATCGAAGGCATAAGGCTGGAAGATACGGAAGGAGATGACACAGGCGAGCCCCCCGGCGATCAGCGAGAATGCGACCAGCGACCAATACGAAGCAGGAATTTTTTCTTTTCTATCATATACGAGCCAGCGCACAAAGAATGCGAGAGGAAGTACGATCGCCATCGCCGCCGCGTTGATCTTGGACGCCATGCCCATTCCAAGCGCAAAACCAAAACCGATGGAAAGGAGAAAAAGCGGGTGTCTGATAATGGAAAATAGAAATTCGTAACGAGTTGCAGAGTTGCGAGTTGGGAGCGGGTCCTCGTTGCTCGCCTCTTGTCCCTCATTACTGGCTATTTTATCCTTGTCACCTAGTACCTCGCCCTTCCACTCCAAAATCCCCACGGCACAGAGGAGCGCCAGGAAAAGAAAAGTGTTCACGAAAAGGTCGGATGTGAAATAGTGTGACTGCTGGATCTGCATGACCGCCAGCGCCGAGAATGCAGCGGAAAGCACGCCCACCTTGCGTCCGTACAATCGCGAGACCAAAAGATACAAAAAGAAAATGGCGAAGAGATCGGCAACCGCAGACGTTTGCCGGGCAAAGAACTTTGACTGACCGATATCATCCTTCCCCGTCGCTTCCATCAAAACACGTGTCAACGTCATCGGCAAGTTGCCGTAAACAAAGAAGCCGTATCCGCGGTTGTAGGGGTTGAGTGTGGAGGTTGCGCTATCGAAATATTCGACCGGGTTCATCCAGCGGCGACTCTCCGGAGCACAGGCATCCACGAAGGTGCCCTCCGGTTCCACACAGGTATGAGCACGCAGGCTGTCCAAAACGCCGGTCAAAAACAATTCGTCGGGATGCTGATGATACCCCTCGCCCCATTCAATGCCGCCCAGGCGTAAGAATCCCGCAAGGAACAGGATGAACACAAAAATAATATCGTAAATCCACGTATGTTTTTCGTTGGTCATATCGTTTCGTTCAAATGACAGCCACAGAAAGTGACTGTCTCTTGATTATCGCTCCACCATGAAGATATAAAAATCTTTGCCAGGGGAAGCTGAAGTATAGCGGGTGAGTTTCCCATTCGGGTAGAGTTCCCTGAGAAGCCTCTCAGTATCCGGGTCGGCATTCCAAAAGATGAACATCTTGGGTGCCGGGTAGTTCAAACTCTCTGCCAGATGGTCAGGCCACAAAGCAAAGTCACGATTCGGCACACCGGCCCAAATCCCTGGCAGGCGTGTATCGACCCAATAGGGGTACGGCACGATCCAGACCGTATCCGTCTCCCCATACTTATTTTTGAAGTCGGTGATGACCTTGCCCATCTCGGAAGAGTTCCAATGCGCCCCCGAGAACGATTTCGCAAATTGATTGAAGACAAGGTCATAGTTATAGAATGCGATTCCTGTAAACAGGATGCCCACCATACTGTAAGCGAGGATCTTACGCTTCACCCCGGACCCGAAGCTGGTCACCAGCCCATCGAGCGCCAAGGCACCGACAACGAATACAGTCACCGAGGCTCCCCCGGCGCGATTCATGGCGGGGTTTTCGTTCGGAAACGCCAACGCAAGCACTGACGGCAAAATCAGGATCGGGATCGAGATCAATAGGGACAGGTCGCGCCAATCCCGGCGGCGTACGTAGCGCACGATCAAAAAAATAATGCCCATCAGGAAGAATGCACCTGTGATCAAATCCAGTGCAGGCCGATGGGTCACCGCATGTGTACCATCTCCGCCGTCATCCCAATTGAACATCAGCAGTCCCTTGTACATATTCGAAAGGAATATCTGCCAGGCAGGCCCCGGCAGCGGGGTCTCAAGGCTGCTCAAGCGTGTAAGCGAGCGGTATGCAAAATTTTCCGGAAAGGCGATCCAGTAACGCAGAAGTGGAGAAAAGACAAATGCGGATACAAGCGCCACCAACAAGAACCAGAAGATCGCCTGACGGCGTTCATCGCCAGACTTCACATGCAGGATGTAGATCAGAATCACAGCAGCGATAAGGAAAGGCACAATACGAAAAGGACTGTAACCATGCAGGCCGATCCCAAGAAAGATACCGGAGAGGATGAAGTCATTTCGGTTTTGGGTACGCAGGCCACGGATCAGGTAAAGAAGCGTGGGGGCAACGAACAACGGGTAAAGCGGAAAGCGCAATCCGATGCGCGAGATGATATTGGGCCAGCTGGCAACCCCGAAAAGGAAGAGCGCAAAGAATGCGACGCGCGTCCCGCCAAACTCCTTTCCGAGCTGATAAACGAAAGGAACCGTGAAAAGCCCCAGCAATACCGTGCCCAGTTTCAGGCTTTGGAATGTGTAGCCTGTCTTGAAGATCGTAAGGATCAGAAGTGTCCAATACATTTGGAATGCTTCACGGCCGGTGTTACGTGGGAAAAAGATATTCGTATTTCCAAGTGCAGTGATCTCATACACATCGGAGATCTTTTCGGCATGATCGCTGAACGGTTCATCGGGGACTTTATCCAGAAGGGTGAATCGGAAGAAGATCACCACACCCACCGCCGCTGTCAAAAGGATGAAATATCCCCATTTGTTGAACAAAACATCGAAGTTTCGAATTTTAACTTCGATCCAACCCCAGTCCCATATCCTTGAAGCGCTTTCAAGAACTGGCTCGGCTTGTTCTTGCAATTTGGCCGATTTCACCCAGAACCCATAAGCGAGCAAAACCATGGAAATCAACCATAGTGCGGTGTTCAAAAAGGTAAATTCACCGCCACTAAAAGCAAAAAATGCAACGATCCCTGTCAGCCCTGCCAACGCCAGTGGTATTGAGCGCACAGAGAACGGATCACCCCATTGACGAGAGGGTGGCAAGCTGGGCAAGTCCCACTCACCGGTGCGATATGCCCACAAACCAACCCCGAACGCGGCAAAATAGATCACGAGCGCTATCATACCCAGATGCATTTGAGGTTCAAGCAACGCTTGTGCGACCAATGCCAACACGAACGCTCCAACGGTCCGCCACGGAAACGGCACGGAGTCAACCTCCTCAACAGGTTGTTCGACCTGCCGGGTTGCCTCCTGTGCAAGAGACTGGTTCCACTCGGCGCGTTGGCGCGCATCCCATACGGAGCGAATGAATTTCTGGAACGAATCCCAATCTCTCGTTGCAGATTTATAAAGGTCGAGAACAGTGGGTTCTTTTTCAGGTCGTTGAATGGGTGTTTCTTCGGTCATATCCGCCCAAGTTTACTTCATCTTTTGGATTCGAGTTTTGGTATTTGTCTGGCAACAGCACCCTCCAGCAAAAACAACATTCCAGATCACGTCATAATATAGTTTGTCTTTGTATTGAAGCGACCTTGATTTATTTCTTCCTTGCGATGACAAGGATACTTTCCCCCCAGCGCATCGGCAGGAAGACCCAGCCAGTGATCGCCTGCAATCCGCCAAGCGAGCCGAAGAATAATTTTTGAATCTGCTTCGGCACAAAACGGATGTAAGGCACATCCCAAAATCCGTCCGAGAAGACTCTGATTAATTCGAAGCCTGCATCCCGGATCAACGTCAACCATTCTTCAGGTGGCTTGAGCGAGATGTGGGTTGGGTCCTGGTAGCCGATCCACTTCTCTCCCTTCCATGGTTTGAGCAAAGAGCCGAGATTAGGCGTGGCAAGGATGAGGATGCCGCCCGGTTCGGTCACGCGCCCGATCTCGTCGATGGCTTTTTTCGGTTCCGGCAAATGTTCAACGATGTGTTTGATGATGACCACGTTGAAGGCGGAATTTTTGAACGGCAACTCCTGCGCGGATGCTGTCTGGAGCGAGGCTTTCTCCGCCGCTTCTTTGGATTTGTTAACCGCCCAGTGATTCAAGTCCATACCGTACGCTTCGAACTGCGCCGAAAGCTGACCGACGAGATGCCCCATGCCGGACCCCACCTCGAGCAGACGCGCTCCGCGCCGCCCGTAGCGCCTCGCCAGAGTGGCAAAGAATCGGTTCGACCACCAATACATGCTGTATTTGGCGAAGGTGATGTCTTTATAAGTGTGGGTGGAGAAATATTTATCGTCGAATGGCATATGGATTCCGTTTTAGAGCGCAAAGTCTCCAGACTTTGCCCGAAAGTCAGGAGGTTTTCGAGCCATTACTTCATCAATTTTGCAAATAACTTTTCGTATTCCTGCGCGATCGAATCCGGGTCGTAAGCGGTCCTGATGGCGGGAATATCGCCTCGGTATTTTTCCTTATTATCCAGCACTTCGATGATGGCATTCGCAAGACTTTGGGAATCGCCGATCTCAGAAACGACGCCCATGTTGTGCATCTTCACAGGCTGGCGAACGCCTGGCAAAGCAGACGGGACGCTTGGCACGCCGTTCATCATCGCTTCGATCTGTACCAGCCCAAAGGCTTCGGTAGAGTTGAGGGAGGGTACGGTGATGACATCGAGGTTCGGGTACACGGCGGATAACTGGACGGGGTCAAGGTTGCCAAGGAAAGTCCACTGGCCTTTGATCTCATATTCGCGGATGCGAGGAAATAAGCGGCTGAAGTATGCCTGTTCGCCCATCACATTTTCATGTTGACCGGCATACAAAACCTGCGCATTCGGGTATTTGGCGAAGATGGCTGGCAGGGCGTCGAGCAAAATCTCCACGCCTTTTTCGGAGGCGAAGCGTGTGACCATGCCGATCACAGGCCGCTTGATCTTTGTGCGGTGACGTTCGGCAAAAGCGGCGATAGCCTCAGGCGTTGAATCAGGCATCTGGACGGGCGGCAGGATCGGGGTCAGTTTTGAGGCGTAGCGGGAAAGGTAAGGCGAATGGTCGGCATAATCCTGGGTATAGGTCACAATGTGATTCGACAACCTCCCCGCCATGTTGTTTTGAAAATCCAGCACCGAATTGACAAGGCGGTTGAACATGCTGAGCGGAAGCTGGACATCGCAATGGTAGGTCAGGACGGCGGGCTTCCCAAACAGACGTGCACGGAAGGCGACACCCGGAGCGTCGAATTGCGGCAGGTGAAGATGGACGATATCGTTCTGCCAGACAAGTTTTGTGGCGAGAAAACCGAACGCTGGCGCGATGACCCCCTTGCTGATGCGGGCAATGATCGGCACACGAAGAACGCGCACGCCGTCCATCATCTCCTCAAGCGGAAGCGAAGGATCATACTGTGTGGTCATCATAGTGACTTCATGCCCGCGTCTGGCGAACGCGCGGGCGAGTCGCTCGGCATAAATGGTCAAACCGGAAGTATGTGGGCGATAATAGGTAAGGACGGTCAGTATCTTCATTTGGTCTTTCGTTTGGCGGGACTTTTCATTACTTGAACAGGATAAGGAACATCCACACCCGATTTTTCCAGGGCGCGTTTGATCCTGACCAACGCCATGTCTTTTGCAATGTGATGATCGGTCGCGGAGTAGTCGATCCAGAACTGAACGGAGAGGTCAACGGAGGATTGCCCGAAAGTGTGGAAAATAACCCGCGGCTCCGAACTTTCCATATAACCAGGGATGGTTCTGACTTCCTTAAGGATCGTCGCGCGGACCTTTTCCGTATCCGCTTCGTAAGGAATACTGACAGGCAACTCCACGCGGAATCCGTTTGCGCGAGTGTAATTTACAATGGGTTGAGCAAGCACATCAGCATTGGGCAAAAAAACAAGCAGGCCATTGCGCATCCGAAGTTCCGTGGTTCGCAGACCGATCTTAAGCACCTTGCCTTCATGCCCACTCAACGTTACATCGTCGCCCACCTTGAACGGCTGTTGGATCAACAGGATCACACCCGACATAAAATTCTGCATGATATTTTGCAGTGCAAAACCGATGGTGAAGCCAATGATGCCCAGCCCGGTCAGGAATGCAGTCACATTGAAGAAGCGCTGCAGGGCGGTGATGAAGCCGAGTGAAATGATCGTCCATTTGAGGATCTGCGAGAGCAGGTGAGACACCCCCGGCTCGGCATTCCTTTTTTGGAGTACGCGGTTGAGCAGGCGGCTCAGCCAGACACCGGCATAATAGCTCGCCCCAAAGATCAACAGGGCGATCAGAATATTGGTGAGGGAAGAAATGTTTCCAGTCATGTGTCAAAAGAAGAGAAAGGACTGCAAGGTTGTTCTTGTATTGTACCTAAGGAACCAATCGAAATGGATTTTAAAAGTATTTGCTCCGGCAGGAGGTAAGCCCTCGCCAGAGCAAGTATAGCCATCACCTGCTAAAACAGGTTTTTATTGACTTTCACCCATTCGAATAACTTGTTCACCCCTTCTTCCACGCTGATCCTCGGCTCCCAGCCAAGTTCGTGTTTGGCTTTCGAGACATCGGCATAGAAAACGCGCTGGTCGCCGGGTCGCCAGTCTCCGCGTGCAACTTCGATGGTGTCGCCAACTAGTTTTTCGAGCCGCGGACCAAACTCTGCCCAAATGGACATGACATTATCGGGTCCGCCCCCGAGGTTGTAGACCTGTCCCCGCGCGATGTCAATTTTTTCAACGGCGAGGTCGTAGGCGTTGATCAGGTCTTCCACATGCAAAATATCGCGGACTTGTTTTCCGTCGCCATAGATCGTAATACCCCGTCCCATCACCGCGGCGATGACGAACCACGCCACCCAACCCTGATCCTCAATACCGAACTGGCGGGGGCCATAAATACAAGACTGACGAAATACGACTGTTGGAAGGTCGTAGATGCGCGCGTAATCGCGCACATACTGGTCGCCCGCACCTTTGGAACATCCATACGGCGAATGAAAATCGAGAGGCTGGGTTTCGGGGCAGCCGGTCACCAAATCTTTGTACCGCCAGCGGGTAGGTTCCTCGAATAGTTCGACCTCTTCCATGCCGCCATATACCTTGTTGGTGGATGCGTAAATGACGATAGGGGTTCGCCCCGAAGCGCGCGCAGCCTCCAACACATTGAACGTTCCTAGGGCATTGGATTCAAAATCATCCCGCGGATTGGTGACGGAGGTGGTCACTGCGACCTGCCCTGCCAGATGCACGATCACATCGGACTTGGAAGCTGCCTCGGTTATCCTCGACGAGTCTCTTACATCCCCGACAATAACGTTAAAGGCTTTTTCGCCGAATTCGGCTTTGAGCCATTCCAAATTACGCGGCGCACCTCCGCGGGAGAAGTTATCATAGATGGTGACCTTTTCGTCACGCGACAACAGGCGGTGGACATAGTTTGAACCGATAAAGCCCGCCCCTCCTGTAACAAGATATTGTTTGGTCATTTTTTACCTTTCCTTATAAACTCGTTTTTTCGTAAAAGTTCGCGCAGTGATTATCCCAAAAAGAAAACCGCCGATGTGTGCCCACCAGGCAATGCCATCCGTCACAGCGCCTTGAAGTGACTGCCAGCCTGAAAACAATTGTAGTATGAACCAGAGCCCAAGATAAATTATTGCGGGAATTTCCGCCAGTGTAAAAATGAAAAGTATGGGTGCAAGGCTAACGATCCGTGCATGGGGGTAAAGGACAAGAAAAGCCCCAAGCACTCCGGCGATCGCACCGCTTGCCCCGATCAATGGGATATGGCTGGACGAACTCAATAGGACCTGCATTGATGCGGCGCCGATTCCGCAAAGTAGATAGAAGAACAGAAAACGTCCGTGACCCATCCGGTCTTCCACGTTGTCGCCGAAGATCATCAAGGTCCACATATTGCCGAGGATGTGAATCCAGCTGCCGTGTATGAACATGCTGGAAAAGAGAGTCACCCAGCTTGCAGCATAGTCTGAAGCCAACTGGAACGGGACCAGGCCCCAGTTCAAAATGAAGCGGTGCAGCCCCTCTGAATTCAAAGTTATTTCGTAGGTAAAGATCAACCCGTTCAGCAGGATCAGCATCCAATTGACGAACGGGAACCGGCGCGAACGCACGGTATTGTATAGGGGAAACATCAGGCCTTTTCTTCGGCTTGTTCCCTGCTTCTAAGATTCATCAGTTGCTGATAAATGCCTGAAAGGGTCTGACCTTCGCGTATCAGTCCGATACCGCCAATCACGCCGCTGTTTAGGTAATTGTACAAACGCGCCGTCAACGCCACCGCCAGCGACGTGGATTGGTCGCCGGTGAAGAGGAACAATGCTCCACTGATTGCCCCCTCGAAGGTGCCAACCCCGCCGGGCAATGCCGGGATCGCGCCGCCGAATGCCGCCGCACCGAGTACGAAAAACATCCAAAAGAATTGGGCTTGTGGAAAGAACGAGAGGGTCATCAGGTGATATGCCACCATAGCAACCAACCAGTTGAGCGTCATCCAGAAAAGGAAACGCAGAAAAAGCCAGCCATCGGTCAGAACCCCCAATCCGGTCAGGAAGGATTCAAGGAAGCTCCCCCCAACCTTCTGCAGGATCGTCCAACGGTTGCTTAGTTTGTGAAAAAGTTCCAATGCCCACTGGCGGTTGCGCGCAAGCGCATACATCATCACCAACCCGGCGATCATGATGCCGCCGATGACATACCCGACCTGTGCCGAACTTTGCGCCTCGGTCACATACGTCAACCCGATCAACAACATCCCGGCGGAGAAGAGAAGGTCCATTACGCGCTCGATGACGATGGTCGGGAGGATCTCGCTGAAGGTCATGCCGGATTTGCGGCTGAGCAGAAAGACGCGCCCCACCTCGCCAAGTCGGAAAGGCAGGAGTGCGTTCAACAAATACCCCTCGCCGGCTGAGAACAACACATCGGAGTATTTGGGTTTGTCTCGCAGCAACGTTTGCCAGACTTTGGCGCGTCCCATCAACCAAAGGAAGGAAAGAACGGCAGACCCCGCCAGAATGCTGTAATTCGCATTTTTTATGGATTCCCACATGGTTTGGAAATCGACAAAATACAGAAGGGCGCCAATCAGGACAATGCTGACGAATGCGCCGGGGAGCAGGCGTTTTATGTTACTCGGGGATTTGGACATGTGGTTCCTTACGAATTACGTATCACGTAATTCGTGATGCGTAAAGATCATTCATCTTCCAGTTTCAACACCGCCATAAAAGCTTCTTGGGGAATCTCTACATTACCCACCATCTTCAGACGCTTCTTGCCGCGTTTTTGTTTTTCGAGCAATTTCTTTTTGCGGGAAATGTCTCCGCCGTAACATTTGGCGAGCACATCCTTGCGCGTGGCTTTGACGTTGGCGCGGCTGATGATGCGCCCACCCGATGCAGCCTGGACAGCGACATCGTACAGCTGGCGCGGGATCAAGTCCTTGAGTTTGGTGATCAGGCGCTGACCTTTATGATACGCATCCTTCTCGTGGACGATGGCTGCCAGCGCATCGACCGGGTCTCCGTTGACAAGGATTTCCAGTTTCTGGAGTTTATCGGCGCGGTATTCGAGGAATTGATAATCGAGCGAGGCGTAGCCCTTGGTGCGGGATTTCAAATGGTCGAAAAAGTCCACGATGATCTCGGAGAGCGGGATCTCGAAATCGAGCTGTACGCGATGAGGGGCGGGATGTTCCTGTTGCTTGAAGATACCTCGCCGCTTGGTGACCAGGTCCATGATAGGACCGTAATACTCGGTGGGCGTGATGATCTCGATGTTCATCCATGGTTCGCGGACTTCGATGATCTTGTTCGGATCGGGTAATTCGGCGGGCGAATCCACTTTGACCACTTCATCACCGATGGTCAACACTTCATATTCCACGGAGGGCGCGGTGAAGAGCACATCGAGTAAATACTCACGTTCAATGCGTTCCTGGATGATCTCCATGTGGAACAAACCCAGGAAACCAGCGCGGAAACCAAAGCCCAACGCCTGAGAGGTTTCAGGCTGGTACGTCAAAGATGCGTCGTTAAGTTGTAGCTTTTCCAGCGATTCGCGCAACTCGGTGTAATCGTCCGCTTCGACGGGATAAATACCGGCGAAGACCATCGGCTTGGGAAGAAAGTATCCTGGCAGGGGATCGGCAGCGGGATCGGAGGCAAGTGTCATTGTGTCACCGACGCGACACTCGTGGACAGTCTTGAACCCGGTTGCCACATAACCCACTTCGCCTGAACCGATGCTGTTTACGGGTTTCATGCCGGGTGAGAAGATGCCGATCTCAACCGGGCGTAAATCTGTATTTGTGGAGAACATGCGCAGAACATCTGTCGTTTTTATACGCCCCTCGAACACACGGATGTACGCCACCACACCCTTGTACGAGTCGTAATGCGCGTCGAAGACAAGCGCTCGCATGGGCTCGTCATCGGCATCTTTGGGGGCGGGCACGCGTTCCACGATGGCTTCGAGAATCGAATCGACATTGATGCCCTCCTTGGCGGAGACTCGCAGAACCGTTTCCGGCGGAACCCCAAGCAGAGAGCCGACATCCTCAGCCACTTCATCGGGACGAGCCGAAGGCAGGTCGATCTTGTTGATGACTGGGATGATCACCAGGTCGGCATCCAACGCCTGGTAGAGATTCGCCAAAGTCTGCGCTTCGATGCCCTGAGTCGCATCCACAACGAGGAGTGCTCCTTCACAAGCTTTGAGAGCGCGGCTGACCTCATAGCCAAAGTCGACATGCCCGGGGGTGTCGATCAGGTTAAGCTCATATTTTTGCCCATCCTTGGCAGTGTAAAACATACGCACAGCCGAGGCTTTGATGGTGACCCCTTTTTCGCGTTCGAGGTCCATCGAGTCGAGGGTCTGCTCGGTCATTTCGCGCTCCGAGATGGTCCCGGTCAGTTGCAGGAGGCGGTCTGCCAGTGTGGATTTGCCGTGGTCAACGTGGGCGATAATGCAAAAATTGCGGATATGGTCGGTCATTCGTTCTGGTTTCCGTATTAAACACGATACTTAATTAAGGCATGTCCGCCTCATAAGCGAACGAAGTATACCCGATTTAGGGGGGCATCCCGGTTGCTGGGAGACTCCCATCGGCTATGACCCTTGTGTGATGGAAAGAAGTAAAACCCGGGAATAGAATTCTGCGTATATAGCAGCGTCAAGGAGAAAAAATGGAGATTCTAGTTTTTTTACGTGATTGGTGGTGGGTAATCGCTCTTGCCCTGTTCTTTCTAACAGGAATCCGCTTTATTCCAAACAACCGCGTCGGCATCATCGAAAAACGATTTGGGTTACGAACACTCAAATCCGGTTTGATTGCTATGAACGGAGAAACCGGCTTCCAACCACAAGTCTTACGTGGTGGCTTGCATTATCTAATGCCGGTTCAATACGCCGTGCATATGGCACCCCTGGTCACAATCACTCAGGGGAAGGTTGGTTATATATTTGCCCGCGACGGCGCCCCGCTTGAGCCGGCACAGGTGCTGGCATCGAACGTGACTGCCAACGATTTTCAGGATGTGACAAGCTTCCTGAAGAATGGCGGACAGAAGGGTCCCCAGCGCCTTATTTTGCGCGAAGGTACCTACGCCTTCAATCTGATGCAGTTCGTGGTCATCACGGAAGAGCGCGTGTATTCCCTGCCCCTCAGTCGCGATGATACGGCTGTGATCGTACGCATGGCAGAGGTGATCAAGGAACGTGACGGGTTCCGCCCGGTCATCATCAAGGACAACGACGACAAGATCGGCATTGTGACCGTGCATGATGGTCCTTCCCTGCCGCAGGGGGAAATCATTGCGCCGGTGGTGGGTGACGATCCTGAAAAAGAGGATGAGTATCACAACAAATTCCAGGATGCGGACCGCTTCCTGAAGGCAAACGGTATGCGCGGCCGTCAGTTGCAGGTGTTGGTGGAAGGAACCTATTACGTCAACCGCCTGTTCGCCACGGTCGAGATGATCCACAAAACCATCATCGATGTGGGGAATGTTGGCGTGGTCGTTTCCTACACAGGTGAACAGGGCGTGGACCTTTCCGGCTCGGACTATCGGCACGGCGAGTTGGTCAGCCGTGGACAGCGCGGTGTGTGGAGCGAAGCTCTTTTGCCCGGCAAGTATCCATTCAACACCTATGCCGGCAAGGTGATTTCTGTACCAACGACAAACTTCATTCTGAAGTGGATCAAGAATGAGGTCGGTTCACACAACTTTGACGAGAACCTGACCGAGGTCTCGCTCATCACCAAGGATGCGTTCGAGCCGTCCCTGCCTCTTTCGGTGGTGGTCCACATCGACTACAAGAAGGCTCCGCTCGTCATCCAACGCTTCGGCGACATCAAACGTCTTGTCGAACAAACCCTCGATCCGATGGTGGCGGCATATTTCAAGAACGTGGCGCAAACGCGAACTCTCATCCAGTTGTTACAGGAACGCAGCGCCATCCAGCAGCAATCCAGCCTGGAAATGAAGGAAAAGTTTGCCCACTACAACCTTGAGCTGGAAGAAGTATTGATCGGTACGCCTTCCTCACCTACGGGTGACAAGCAGATCGAAACCATTCTGACACAGTTGCGCCAGCGTCAGATCGCGGAAGAGCAGGTGGAGACCTATTCGCAGCAGGAGAAAGCAGCGGTCAAGGAGCGCGAATTGCGTGAGGCTGAATCCAGAGCAGCAATGCAAACCAAGATGACTGAGGCTGAGCTGAGCATCAGCATCCAGTCGAACCAGGGTAAGGCCGAATATGAACGTTCCATCCAGCAGGCGCAGCAGATCCGCGCGCTGGCTGAAGCCGAAGCGGAGAAGGTTGCCCGTGTCGGTATCGCCCAGGCTCTTGCCACGGAAGAACAAGTCCGTGCGTACGGTGGACCGCAGTTCCAGGTGACGCAGCAAGTGCTCAACCGCTTTGCTGAAGCTATTCAGCAATCCAAGGTGGATGTAGTCCCGCGTGTAGTCGTGGGCGGCAGCGGAGAGAAGGGCGGCGGCACGCAATCCAACATCATGGAAGGCCTGCTGACCATGCTGCTATCCGACCGCTTCAGCGCGTTGGCAAACGAAGCTGGGACGTCACAACGTTCGCCCGATGTGGAGGCGATGCGTGAGAAGATATTGAAGGACATGCAGAAGAAGGACAACAAAGGCGAAGGCAAGAAAGCCTGACCGTTGATCAAAAAGAGGCTGGTGCTTTAAGCATCCGCCTCTTTTATTATCGAGTACACCCAGAACGTTCCGTATTCGTCGCTACTCTCCTTCTCGAATTTCATCCCCATCCTTTCCGCCACCTTTTGAGAAGGGATGTTTTCAGGGTCGATCAAACAGATGAGGCGGGAGAGATGCAAAGTATCGAAACCATAACTCAGTATGGCTTGCGCCGCCTCGCTTCCCAAGCCCTGGCCCTGATACTCCTCCGCAATCGTATACGCCACTTCGACCTCGCTCTGCCCATCGATCTCCCAGGGCAGCAAGCCACAACGCCCAATGAACCTGCCATTTTCTTTCAAGATGGTCGCCCACAACCCTAACCGTGGATTTCTGGGATGCCCATGCATGTGCCATTCCAATTCCTCCTGTGCCTCTTCACGCGAACGCGGCGCATCGGGAATGTGTTTGGTAATGTTTGGGTTTTGATACAAAGCCCATAGGTCATCCAAATCCAAAAGGGACTGGTGACGAAGGATCAGGCGTGGAGTTTCGAGAATGATCGCCATGATTAAATCCTACGGAAAGTAAAGTCTGATGTTGGCAGATCGAGACAAAATAAAACGCGCCAGGCGAGCTGGCGCGTTGTTAATTTAAATGGCTAGTTGCTGGCGTCATCGCCACCTTTGGTGGCATCGCCTCCGCCACGAGTGGCATCTCCACCACCACGGGTTGCATCACCGCCGCCGCGAGTGGCATCGCCTCCGCCACGAGTCGCATCCCCACCACCGCGGGTTGCATCGCCGCCGCCGCGAGTCGCGTCTCCACCGCCCTTATCTTCGGTATCTACGGTGAAATCGAGAGCAGTACCGGAACCCACCGGGGTTTTGACTTTCTTGGGAGCTACCTTTCTGGGGGCGCGTTTCTTTGGGGCGGTCTTCTTGACCGTTTTCTTGACGACCTTCTTGACAGCCTTCTTGACGGTCTTCTTCGCCGCACTCTTGCGGACGGCAACCGCCTTCTTCAGTTTGGCTTTCTTGAGGGTCTTCTTCGGTTTGCTCTTCTTGGGAGCAGCCTTCTTCTTTTTCTTTACTGTAGCCATTGGTTTTCTCCTCTCAATGAAAAAATGAATGGACCTTACGAATCAAGAATACCACAAAACCTCATGGATGCAATCGAATGCATCCTGAAAGTCACTTATCGTAAACGACCAGGGGCAGAAGGTCGCCGTACGTGCGGAAGACGGGAGTCTGAATACCCTGTGTATAGTGCAGAACCCGCCGCTGAACCGATGCCATGATGTTCATAATTGTGAAATCGGACTCGAATTCCAACGCCTCAAGGATCGCTTTGGTAAAAACACCATGCGCAATCGCGGGATGCTCCCGGGCAAACTCCTCGCTGCGGGCGGCATTCAGGACGTAAATACCGCGCTCGTTGATGGCATAGATGCGCTTGGCTAACTCGTTCGGGTCCACCCCGCGGACCACATCACTGCCTGCCATGCCTGAGTGACAGGCATCTGTCGCCAGGATCACATCCACTGGCAGGGCGGTGATCTTCTCCCCAAGCTCGATAAAGGACAAGCCAGTTGCCCTTGTGCTGGACTTCAACAAGTCGTAACACCAGAAATACAGCTCACGTTCCTTGTCATCACTCCGACGCACACCGTGCCCGGAGAGAAAGACCAGAAGCACATCACGCTGGGAGTCGTCCTTTGCTCTGCGCTTCCTGATCTTCTCGCAGATATCATCCACTTCATTGAAAATTGCTTCCTTGGTAGCCTGTTCGTTCAGAAGGACGGACGCTTCGACAGATTTGAACGCCTTGTTCTTCAAAGTGCCTTTGGATGTCGAAGTGCCATTCAGGATCGAACAGGCAAAGGCGTTGTATATGCTCTCGGCATCGTCATCCGCATAAGTCAGCGACTTGAAATCGGTGGTTTCGTTTTTGAGCTTCGAAACCCCCACCGCCAACAGGTAGAGAGTCCCGTTATCCTGCGTATTCAGGAAAGCGTTGGATTGGAAGCGCGCCGCCTCTTCCGCCATCGGAGCGCCGCGGGCGGTCCCGCCTCTCAAAATCAGCGGGGGCAGAGTCTTTTTGGATGGGAGTTTCTTTCTCGGTTCCGGACCTTCCACATCGAAACAAAGGGGTATCGATTTGGCGGAATCATTCTCAGCCAGGATTTTGAAAACATTTTTTCCGGGTTTGAGGCGCAGGGTGACTTCATACTTTTTTGAGATCTTTCTCGCCTGCCATTGGAAGCGGTCATTCTGGACGATCCACACACGGCGGATGGGATTCTTCGGCATCAGGTTCTGTAACGCAAAACGGAATGTAACAGTACGGCTGGTTTTGTGGACGCCGCCTTTCAGCCATTCGACGATGGGCGGCAGCGCTTTGAGCACATCCACTTTCGCGACCCTGCTCCCCGGCTTTGCCAGTGCGGCAAGAGCGCGCTCTTCGCTGCCATGTTCGATGATCGCCTGGATGATATCCGGGCGGAAGAAAGTCTTGCTCAGACGGTCGCTGGGAATGAAGACCGCCTCCATTTCGGAGCCGCGGTTGAGGTGGTAACCAAAACGCATGTCGCCATCCTGGCTGGCGTTGTAGTAACCGCTTCTGCTCCAGATCACCCACTCATCATCCGAGCCGACGAAGAGGTTTAATGCGGGATACATATGCTCGCCCGTATCATTCTCGGCATCAGGTAAAAACCATAGGCGCATCACTTGGTCTGCCCCGGCGGTGACCAGCCACCTGCCGCTGGACGCATGGTCGACTACAGAGGCTTCATGCCCGACGAGGATTCGATCCGTTAGTTGATACGTCCCGCGCGGGGCATAGCGAAGTTTGCCATCCGGCGAGCCGATGACAACAGAACCATTTTCGGTAAATCCATAGGTGGATACGTTGTACCAACCTCCGGGCGCCGGAAAGCTGCTTCCATTCGGCAGGAGCATTAAATCAAAGGGGGGCACATCCGGGAAATACAAGCTTTGTTCGCCGAAGGTCTTCTCGGCGCGGCGGAAGTCGGTCACTTCCTGGAACGGGAAGGCATTCAGTGTCATGGTGCGCAGGTCGAACACGCGCTGCAGGACAATCTTTCCGTCGCTCAAGCGGAGGGTGTCGCGCGTGCCGAAGCCGATCTGCTCGTTCGGGCTGACGCCGACGACATGCACGACCCTGCCGACGCCCTTGCTCTCCGCGATGAATTCGCCTTCCATGTGTTCCGTGCTCCAAAAGTGGAGCGCGTTCTGGTCGCCGCCCGCACTGACGGCAATATTGCCATCCAGCAGACCCACGCCAAACACCTGAGAGTCATGCCCGAAATAAACGCTCTTCAACGCGAATTGACCGAAGGCTACGTCATAGACCTTGATCTGGACAATGGAACTATCCCTCCGCTGACCGACGATCAATTGGTTGCCGTCCCGCGAAAAAACCGGGTTGGCCGGGGGGGATTCGGAATCGACAGCTTTGATAAATTCCCCGTCGAGGTTGTAACAATAGAATTTCTTGTTGATGTTCTCGTCGAAGTCGGCGGGTGAGATGACGATGAACCCGGCGCTGACCGCGAGGGAATCGGGCGCGACCCAATCCTCGAGGTAGCGCCGGAAGAGTTCGGTCAATTTCTTCGCTGCGGAAAAGGAGAAGGAGTGGAGCGTACCGGGTCGAAACCCGCCCGGATTCCATGCTGAGGCAATGATGCGATAGGTCCCCTTGCCTTGCATCTCAGGTACGAAACGGACGTATGACGGCACAAGCCCGCCTTCGTACAGGACGGCTGAGGCAAACGGAGCCGGGTCTTTACCGAAGCCTTTGAAAAGTTTTTTCGTCTCATAGACCATCACCAGCCCGCTGCGGATGTCGTTTGGGTTGCCGGCAACCGCCAGGTATTTGCCGTCGGGGCTGAAGTCCAGGTCTTGAAGCGTGCCGGGGTAGCGGAAACCGGCTTGCAGGTTGCCGGTCGCAATTTCGTACACGCGCAGTTCGCTCTTGCGCTCGTTCTGGTCCTGCCTGTCGTTCGGGTACATCCACGCCAGGGAGACGAGATATTTCCCGTCGCGGCTAAAGGCAAAGGATTGGATGTTGCCCTCGCCGCCTGCGCCCATCTGACCGAGCAGCACCCCCGTCTGCTTCTTGGTCTCAAGGCTCCACAGCCGGATGGTTTTATCCACACTCGATGTGGCGATGGTTTTGCCGTCCGGTGCGACACGCAATTCGTTGATGCGTGCGCTGTGCGTGCCGGTCTCCAGCTTCAATATGGCGGTAAAGGGCGCGACTTTTGGCATGGCTCCTCCGGTGATGATTAGGTTGAATTGCTTGCTTTGAATGCGGAGATGATCTGATGGTCTGGAATTTTTAGATAACTCATGCGCAGGGAAGGATCTGAAATACGCTGGCTGCGGGATTCCAATTCTTCCTTTGCCCGGGAGGTCAGCTTCGCCAGCCGTGGGTCGCTGGCGGCGATCAGCACCTGGATGGTTGTCATATACAACCCCATTGGCAGAAAATGGGATTGATGCGTGGGCGGATCCTGAAGCAATTCATCCAACAGGTTTTGGATAAAAGAAATTCCCGCCTCACCCCGCCCCAAAGCGGCCCGCCCCATCCCGGCTTCGATCTCGAAGCGATAAACGGGTTCGTTCAGATCTTTTTCGAGTTCCTGCGCCGATTGCAAATACTTGACGGCTTCTGCGTACTCCCGCCGGCCAAGACGGATCTGCCCGATGCGAATCAGGACACTTGCCTCGACCCGGCGGGCAGAGACATCACGGGTGATGGCAAGCGCCTTTTCGGCAAACTTTAGTGCAGCAGCATAGTCGCTGCGGGCAAGTTCGATCATAGCAATATGCTCGGTAACATTCGCCTCGCCAACCCTATAACCAGAGGACTGCATCAAAGCCAGGGACTCGTCCGCAGACTTGCGCGCCGCTGAGTATTGACCCAGTTCACGGAGCGCCTCGCTGCGGTTATGGTAGGCAAGCCCCTGCACGGTGGGTTCGTTGATCTCGGCAGCCAGAGCCGCCGCCCTTTCGCAGTAGGAAAGGGCTTCGGAATAATTGCCCGCCACCAGGCTGGCGCGTCCCATGTTGTTCAATAAAGAAGCTTCTCCCGAACGGTCGCCGATCTTGTTCACGATCTTTTGCGCAGCTTCGTAATACGCAAGCGACTCTTCGAAGCGGTACATGTCCTTTGTGACGATACCAAGGTTGTTGAGGATATCCGATTCGCGGCGCACATCCCCAGCCTGGCGGATAAGCCGGATGGACTCCTCCATCGTCTCTACAGCGGACTTGTTATCTCCCTTGTACCAGTGCCACAAGCCAAGGTTCGCCAACGCATTGTATTCGCCGCGGGAATAACGATGCGCCCGCGATAACGCAAGGGCTTCTTCGAGTTGGGGCTTTGCCTCCATTGCCTGACCAGAGAGGAACATGGCGCGTGCCTCGGAGAGCAGGGCATCCACTTGCAAGTCCGGAGACGCATCGCCCAATTCCTGGATGACAGCCCTGGCATGGGCTTTGGCGGCAGCGTAATTCCCACCATCGATCTCCAGCTTTGCCTTGCGGATGAATAACTGGGCGCGCAAAGCGGGCGCATCCTCGAATGAGTCGGCAAGACGGGTCAAGGCAGCCAGGTCGCGCCGCTGTTCGGGCCGTCTGGCAAGCAGATCGTAGATACGTTCACGCTTCCACAGGATGTCGAAGTACATGCGCGAATTATCTTCGGACAGATGTTTGAGGGCGCGGTTGAAGTAGGAAAGTGCCTCGTCGTTGGCGTAATGCCCGGCAGCTTGTTCGCCCGCCAGGGTCAGGTAATGAGCCGCCTTTTCAGGGACTTGGGCCAGGTCGAAATGATGCGCAAGAGTCGAGGCGAGTTTATCCACTTTTTCGGGGTAGGCGACTTCGAGATAATCACCATACATCCCATGAAGCTGAACGCGTGTGGAGAACGCGATGTTCTCGTAACCAACCTCGTGCGTGATGAGATGTTTGAACAGGTAAACGGATTCGGGGTCCGAAGAGTCAGGCAGGAGCAGGTCGGCTCTGACGAGTTCCTGCAGGTCGGGGGTGAGGTTTTTCGAGACGCCCTGCCACGGGTAGTAGTTGAGCAGATCGTCGATACGGAAGACCCTACCGATGACGCTCGCAACGCGGAACGCCAACTGTTGAGATGGGGTCAACCTGTCGATGCGGCTCAGGATAAGGCTGTGCAAACTTCCCGGCAGTTCAAGCTCCTCGAGCGCGTTTTCATCATGAGGGTCGAAGCCGTTGTCATGCAGGAAGTTCAACAACTCCTCCACATAGAACGGATTGCCTTGCGCACGATGCGTGATGCGCTCGATCAGGGAACGGGGTACGCCGCCGCGCTGCTCGGGGAACAATTGCGAGAGTTTGCCGCGGATGACCTGCTCAGCTTCAGTTTCGTTGAGGTCTTCCAGACGAATCTCAGTAAAGTGGCCCATCAGCCGCAAATTGCTGACACCCGGGTCGAGAGCGTCGATCTCAGGAAGACGGTAGGACAGCAGAATCAGGATGGGAAGGTTCTCGATCCCGCGCGCGAGCAGGTCCAACAGGTCGGAAGAGACGGGGTCGATCCAATGCACATCTTCAAGGACAAAGAGCAAGCCGCCATCGGACTGTCCCGCCTCACGTGCGGAAAATTCGAGGATATGCATGACCAGGGCTTCCAACTGGCTTTTACGGTCCTTCGGTTGAAGGGCGCGGGTGAAGTCATTTTCGGGTAATGCCAGGCCAAGCAGGGAGCCCAGCAGAGGCAATGCATCGAGGTTATCCGGAGCGTGGTCTTCAAGGTCGAGCTCGATGGAGCGAATCTGTTTCCGCAAAGGCATGGCTGGGTCAAGATCGAAGAAGGCGTTCCAAATGCCACTCCAGACCAAATACGGCGTGTTGACGCCGTCAGACTTGCACGCGCCCCCATAGCCGGTTAACTTTCCCCGATGAGCGAGGCGGATCCCCTCCGCCACTAGACGAGACTTGCCCATCCCTGCCGCGCCGGTCACGCCGACGATGTGCCCTTTCCCATTGATGACGCCTGCCAGCTTATTGGCTATAACTCCCAGCTCGGCTTCGCGCCCGATCATGGGGAGGGCATACGCCGGTTCCTGCAAGCGGACGGCGCGTTGCTGTTTCGCTGATAGCAGGGAATACACCGAAAGCGGTTCGGTCTTCCCTTTAACAACCATGGGCGGACGGGCTTCGACGATAAACTCATCGGCGAGTGCTTTTCGGACGCGGCTCGAGATCAGAACCTCACCGGGAGCAGCGCTGATCATCAAGCGCGCACAGAGGTTGACATCATCGCCAAGAGCGCCGAAGGTTTTTCGGGTTTCGCTCCCATACGGACCGACGAACAAAGTCCCTTGTGTGATGCCTGTCTGAAGCGAAATGTCGAACCCCAAATGCTTGACGACATCCTGTAGTGCCAGCGCCAGTTTAACCGCACGGCGTGGGCCGTCTTCATGCATGGCAAGTGCGCCAAAGTTGATATAAGCATAACTGCCCTTGTCGCCCATGATGATCTGCAAAAGCGAACCGCCGAATTCCACGATGCGCGCCTGCATCGAACGGATGAGTTCGTTCAAGCGCGTCCCGGCGTCATCGGCGGCATAATCGATCCCGTTGAACCGCACGAACAGGGCAACACAGGGGCGAAACTCCGCCATCAACGATCCCTGGCCAGCAAGCTCCCTTTCGTACACGGAACGGTGGATCCAGGCTTTCAAGTCTTCATCAGGCGGAATATCACCCGGAATGATCGCCAGGGTCGAAGCCAGGTCGACGTTGAAACCGCCCACTACGGCAAAGGAAACGGAGTCGGGTTCGGATCCAGTACGCCATTCCGATATCGTCAGAGCGTCGCCGATTGCCTCCGCTGTATTCTTATCGACCACCACCTCGCCTTTTTGCGCAAGTTGTTCCCCCAACTCGGTGCGTTCGACCGTATCGCCGCCCAACACATCGATTAGATTCACCGCCGGGTCGCCCACACTGAAGCGGCGCGCCGATCCGCTGGTGATAGCGACCTTGACCTCCATGGTGATGGACCTGCCTTTGGGTAATGAGATGCGCTCAAAAGTGCGCATCATCTTTTGCAGAGCCAGCCCGCAGGCAACCGCCCGAACTTCACTGGGACCCTGGGCCTGATCGAACCAGCACATGATGGCATCGCCGGCAAAGTCAATAACGCTTCCGCCGTGGCGTTCCACTTCGGACATAAGTGCGCTGTACACACGGCTGAGGTGTTTGGTCATCTCTTCCGCACCGCGTCGCGCGCCGAGGGAATCACCGAGGGTCTCCGTCAACGGGGTGAAGCCCGAGATATCGGCAAACAAAGCCGACCCATGAGTCCGATCGGGCAGGGTCTGTTTAAGGGCGAGCGCCCGCAGACGATCTTGCGGCAAGTAGGCGTGGAGGGTCATCCCACCCAATTATATGATACGAAACGTGGATTGCGTGATAAATGCTGATAAATTATGGATCGTAGGTTGAGTCGCCGTGGAAGCTGTTCGGCATGCGTGCTAACCGCTCATTCAAAGAATTTTTGGAATGCTTGCAGGGTTTGTTCGGGCGCTTCTTCGGGCAGGTAATGTCCGCAGGGCAAGCCGTAGCCTTGAACATTTTCCGCTCTTTGTTTCCACACATTTAAAAGGTCATACTTTTTGCCGACGAATCCTTTTTCACCCCACAGTGTCAGCAAAGGTGCAGATATTTTTTTATGCATATCTTGTTCATCATGTTGCAGGTCAATGCCTGCCGAGGCGCGGTAATCTTCACAACTGGCATGGATGGCAGCGAAGTCTTTGAAACAGCGAAAATATTCGGCGTAGGCTTCGTCGGTGATGGCTTGTTTATCCCGCCCCCATTGACCGAACTTGGAGCGCAGCCAATGCTCCACATCAGCGGCGATCATTTTCTCTGGCACATCATACGGCTGGATCAGAAAGAACCAGTGATAGTAACCGCGCGCAAATTCAAGGTCGGTGGTGGTGTACATCCAATGCGTGGGGGCAATGTCGAGCGTGGCGATTCTTTGTACGCGCTCGGGATGATCGAGCGCCATGCGATGTGCCACCCTGCCGCCGCGGTCATGACCGGCGACAAAGAAACGGTCAAAGCCAAGGTGCTGCATTACAGCGACCTGGTCTTTAGCCATCTCACGCTTTGAATAAGCGACGTGATTCTCACCACCCTCGGGCTTGCTGCTGTCGCCGTATCCGCGCAGGTCGGTGGCGATAACAGTAAATCGCTCCGCCAGTTTCGGCGCGATCTTATGCCAGATGGCATGGGTTTGAGGGTATCCGTGCAATAACAGAAGCGGCGCACCGCCGCCTTTCTTCACCCCGTGGATCGTGACTGTGCCTGTTTGAATATCGAACGGCTCAAAGCCCGCGAACATGGCGCGATTGTAACATCGGCTTATGCCTTCACGATCGCATACATTTCCAGGTCACTGGGCTTGCCTTTCCATACTTGATACCTCCTCAGTAGACCTTCAAACTGCATCCCCGCTTTGAGCAGGACTTTTGAAGATGCTTTGTTTTCAGGAAGGATCACCGCCTCGATCCGCGCCAGAGCCAGTTTCTCAAACCCGTAGCTTATCAACGCCTGAGCCGCTTCGGTGGCGAGTCCCTGCCCCCAGTATTTGCGTGCAATCGTGTAACCCATCTCCGCGCGACGGTCTTCCTTGGAGATAAAGCCGAAGTTAGTGATGCCGATCAATTTTTTATCTGCACGATGTTCTATGCCCCACGCGCGGAAATGTCCCTGCTCGTAGCGAGCAATGTAACCACCCAAGTCTTCGCGTGCCTCATCCAACGACTGATAACGATCCCAAGGAGTGTAACGGTCAATTTCGGGGTCTGAGGCGTACTCGTACAGATCGTCGAGGTCAGAAGAGGCTAGAGCACGCAGAATCAGGCGCGGGGTAGAAAGAAGCGGGAAGTCTGGGAAGCGAGTTGTATCCATTTCTGCATTATAGATTCATCCAGGAGAAAAGTCTCGGGACAAAAGTCCCAGAGGTCTGTATTGCATAGCAGGGAATATGTCTTTTGGCATAGGCGCAATCCTCCCTGCGAGACTGGGGGAATGGGG
>CAZYLM010000014.1:0-25380 GCA_964648645.1 uncultured Anaerolinea sp. | reverse complement strand
AAAACTGGAACCAGCGTTTGCCTGAAATTTCGCGCCACGCCAGCGCGAGGAAGAGTGTGATGGCATACGTCCAGTTGACGGAATACAGGAAGACATCCCTGCCGTAACGCATGTGAAGAATAAAGAAGAACAAACAGGTAAAAACGAAGGCAAAGGCAAAGCCGTTGTCCTGTTTGAAGAGATTCTTGAGGAAGAGAATTCCGCCGACGACAACGAAAGCGAGCCACAGTGCGACAAGCAGATTGCCAAGAAGAGTTTCATAACGGGCGATCTGTAATGGCGCCTTCTTCAATGCAGCGCGAAACATCCAAATCTTAAGGAAAGGGATGTCTTCTTTCAACAAAAGCGGGTCCGGCGAGACAAAACTATGCAGGAGCATCACCCGCCCCAGAAAATTAGCGCGTTGAACGGTCGGCTCGAAGACGTTCTTCTCTTCGTATTGCAGGGTGGAAACCTCCCATAAATATGGGTGTGCCTTGGGGTAGATGAAATTATTGAGCAGGTTCAGCGGAATGACCAGCGCGCCGACGATAAGTCCGTAGATGATGATCTGCTTGATATTCCGCCTGACGAAGAAATGGGCAATGAAGGTCTGGGCAATGTTCGAGATGGTGATACCGAAAGAGGCAAGCCCGGCAATGACCAGCATATATAGCGGCTTGTCTTTCAGCAATAAGACAATGAAGATCAATGCTGCTGCGCCGAGAAAGATATAGTTTTCGATCAACGAACCGAACGCAAGCTGGGAGGTCGAAGCGCCGAACAGCCCGGCGATCAACGAAGCATAAAGCGGGTTTCGTGACGTTTCCTTTACAAAATACCAGACGAGAAATATGCACAGCGCCCCGGTCAATGCTGTGACGATGAACGCGCCGTACAACATGTCACCCTTCAGGAAGAACGAGACCAGCCAAACGAAAGGTCGGACGATAATGAGCACATACGGGTGAACCGTCCGCTCGTAATAATCCTGGTAATGTTCCGTCCCGAAACGCATTCGATACAACCTGCTGTCGGTGTCGAAGAAAATATCGTCGAAGCGGAAAACGGGCTGATTGAAGATCGAGCCGAGCAGGATATAGATTGAGAAGAAAAGACCGGCAAGGATCAAGCCGCCGAGATTGGAATCCACGAAGTGATAAAAACTGCTATGACGAAAACCCCTGCGCTCGGATTCTCTCACAAGCCATGAGGATAAAGGAAAAGCCGCCGCAACCCCGACGAGGAAACCGGTCAGCGTTTCAGGGGCATGGACATACACTGAGGCGTCGAATTGCCGCGGAAAGCGACTCGCCATTTGTACAATCCCCGCGAAGAAAATAATGACCGAGACCGCCAGCACAACGGAGATGACAGCATCCACGGTGTTCGTCTTGAACTTTTCCACCAGCCTGCCGAGGGTGAAATAGGTAAATAATGTCACAGCCGCATGGAAGAGCAATGACACCAGAACGATCTCGATCATTGTTCGGTAATAGGCATCCAGAAAGCCGATCGTTATGTAACTGACGGGACCAGCCAACGCCCAGGCGGAAAGGAGTCGTTTATTCAACATGGTTCTCTTCAGAGCGTTTGGAGTTTACCACGTACATAGGACAAGTCTACAGACTTCTCCTACAAAATATCAACAGGGATGGTATATTTTCAAGCCCATGAATAGACTCAAGGCTTTCTACTTCCGCTGGAAAACCATTATTTTGTTCACAGCCGTCCTTATCATCGGCGTCTTCGCCCGCATCTGGGAGTTCGCCTCCCTGCCCCCCGGCTTGAATGTGGACGAAGCATCCATCGGGGTGGAAGCCTACGATCTCTATAAATTCGGCATGGACCGGTTCGGGCTCACCTACCCTGTGCATTTCATCTCCTGGGGCAGCGGGCAGAACGTGCTTTATGCCTATCTTCTGATGCCTTTCGTCGCCTTGAAAGGCATCAATGCTTTTGCCGTGCGCCTGCCGATGATGCTGGCAGGAATCCTCTCCCTGCCGATGATGTTCATTGCAGGCAAAAAATTACTGGGCGAAAAATTCGGTCTGCTGGCAATGTTCTTCATGGCCGTCTCGCCCTGGCATATCGTCAACTCGCGTTGGGCGGTCGAGTCGAACATTCTGCCCTTCCTTTTTCTGGCTGGTTTTACGGCCTTGACCCTGGCGGACACAAAAAACTGGTGGTTTTACATTTCGGTATTTTTCTTCGCGCTTTGTCTGTATGCGTACGGTACAGCTTATCTCGGTGTGCCGGTCTTTCTCTTATTATCCGTCCCTTATCTGCTCAACCTCAAACGCATCACGTGGAAGCAAGCCATCGCCGGAGCGTTTTTTTTCCTTTTGCTTGCCTTCCCGATTGGGTTGTTCGTTGCAGTGAACACGTTCAGACTCGAAACCATCCATCTTGGAATTATCACCATCCCACGCCTGCCCGTTGAAGCACGGTACGAAACGATGGCGGCGGTCTTTGGCAAAAGCCCCATTGCCTCGCTCGCTGAAAACGCCAAAATCATGTTCGACGTTCTTTGGAATCAATCTGACGCCTTCCCCTGGAATTTTGTCGAGCCGTTCGGATATTTCTACAAATACACTTTCCCGCTTGCCCTTATCGGTTTACTACTCACACTCTTCGCCAAGGAGAATCGCCCAGGGCGCTGGCTGGTCGCCGCATGGATGATTGCCTCATTTGTCGTCGGCATCATCCACCCGGTCAACCTGACGCGTATCAATATTGTTTTCACGCCCATCCTGTTCTGTATTGCCATTCTTTGCATCGATCTTGAAAAGCGTCTCCCGCAAATTATGCCTGCCGCTGTCGTGGTTGTATCGGTTGCGTTCATCTTCTTCAACCGCGCCTATCACGGAGGTGACTATCGCAAGGTCACAAGCGCCTTATTCAACGAAGGCATCATTCCGGCTATCGAGTACGCCGCAGAAAATAGCAGACCAGAAACACCGATATGCCTCACGGAAGAACATTATTCGCTTTATATTTATGTGCTGTTGACCCAAAAATATCACCCGTCAGAATATGTGGACGACCTCGAATGGATCGATCCCGCTGACCCCGCCGATCCTGCCCGGAAGTTGATCGCGCTGAAAAATTTCCGCTTCACGCCGGATGCATGTCTGGGTGATCCCAACGCGGTCTATATCCTCGCCTTGAAGGAATCCCCGCCAAACGCCGAAATTGGGTATAAGGAAAAGAAGTTCGTCAAGTTTGTGGTGCATTTGCCGAAATGATGGAATGTCACTCTGAGTGGCGCTTAATGCGGCACGAAGGGTCTCACACTACTATATAGAGACGCTTCGCTCTTCCCGGGGTGGCATAAACGATAGCTACAACTGCATCCCCAACACATCCAAAATTGTCTTCATCAAGATCGAATTATTCCAAGCCAACAGCAACAAGAAAGCCAACAAAACCGCCTGAAACCATTTTCGGTCAGCCAGCCTTTGCCATGAAAGCCCCAGCAACAGGACAAGCGCGTATGTCCAGTTTGGCGTATATAGGAACAACTCCTTGCCGTAGCGCAGGTGGAGCGCCAGGTTGAGCGCCATGCATCCGGTCAACGCAAGAGAAAACCTTACATGCGGGCTTTTCCTGAGATTTATCAAGAACAAAACCCCGCCAAGCAGAAGCAGCCCCAGCCATGCAAACGAAGCCGCATCCTGGACCGGCAGGTTGTATTGGCTTAGTTCGTCGATCTCCGGCTTGAAAAAGCGGAACTGGATGAAGGGAATGTCCTTATCGTAGAAGATGGGCGAAGGCGCAGCAACATTATGGAAGAAAAAGGCGCGGGTCAATGCCTGGACTCGCAACGCGTTCAGCGGAAAAAGATTCTGCTTTTCAGCTTGCAAGGTGGACGGAACGAAGAAGAACGGGTGCGCGTCGGGATAGAGAAGGTTATTCAGGAGGGTCAGCAGGACCAGCATGACGATCACCGAAACAATAAATCGAATCATTTGTTTGATATTCGGCTTGACCGTAAAAAGCGCGATCACATTTTGGGCGAAATTTGTATACGTGATGCCGATCGTCACCAGGCTTGCGGCGGTCAATGCCGGGAGTGACCGATCCTTGATGAGCAGGAGGAAGAACAAAAGCAAACTTACCGCGAGGAAAATATACGATTCGATGAGCGAACCGAAAACCAGGTGTGAAGCGGTGAGTCCCAAAAGAGACGCGATCAGCGAAGCGTAGACCGAGTTTCCAGATGTTGTTTTGATGAACATCCAAACTAGATAGACGCATGTGGCGCCGCCCAACGCCGTGAAGAGATACGCGCCCCAGAGCTTATCCCCTTTGAGTAGAAAGCCGAGCAAGTCCACGGGCGGTTTGAAGAGCAGCAAGACAAAAGGATGTACCGAGCGATGATACAGGTCCGCCCAGTTGTCGGTTGTCAGGCGGACGCGCCAATTTGCCACATCAGCATCGAAGAAGATATCGTCCACGTCGAAGTGCGGGTCGTTGAGGACAGAGGTAAATAGAAGATACAAAACCAAAAAAGCCAGCGAAAGGGAAAGCCCCGCCAGGTTGGCGCTGACGTAAGCATAGACTCTCGTCGACTTGATCCAGTTATAAAAACCCCCGAATTTGAGTTTGAGATGGAACCGTGCCTGCCATGGCAATGCCAGCAAACTGGTGAATAGAAATACGCCGCGCGTTTCTTCATTCAAGACAAAAAATGAGATGGGGAATAATGACACCTGCTGACTGGCGTTGAAAAGCCAGAGGATAAAAAAAGCCAGCAGTATGAATAACCCCGTGTGAATGGCAGCATCAAACCAGCGTTCATCTGCAACGCGCCGAGCCCTGCCCATGAAGAAATATCCACCCACGCCGAGTGCAGCTTGCAAAACGAGGGTCAACAGGATGACCTCTATCGGGCTGGAATAAAAGTTATCGAAGAAGCAGACAAGCAGAAATGAAAAGAAACTAGCAAACAACCATGCGCCGAACACGCGGGAACGTCCGCCCGCTTCAGCGAGAGATTGGAGGGAGGAGGCTGTTGGAGTAATCAGCAGAAGGGACAGGATGAACAGTAGGGGGAAAATACGTAATTGGTGATTAGTAATTGATAGTGCGAGGTAAGCTGTAATGCCTGCCCAAGCCAGGAGGAACCAGCGAATTGGAGACGATGCGTGTGAAACTTCCATCTCAAGGAAAGGAAGGGCGAGTAATAGAACAATAAAGATGGCTGCCGCTGGGATCAGAACGAGGAATAACTGATCAATCGGTGTGCGCGAGTTAAGGTCAAAATAAGATTCAGCCAATGCCGCTGAAACAAGATAAGCCGCAACAAGGCTGACCAAGCTGCGACCAAATATCCGCCAGAGATTCTTCATTTAAATTCCCGCTTTTGGTTCGCTAAACCTGGCAGTCCGCCCGCCGAGACCGAAGCCTTCACCGCGCGCACGATGGCTTCTGCAAACATTTCCGCGGCGAACGCGCCAACCAACGAAAGATCGGCTTTCTTCCCCCCGGTCGCAAGCGCAAAAATCGTATCGCCATCGAATTGCGTATGAGCCGGTCGCACCGCGCGCGCCAACCCGTCATGCGCCATCTGCGCCACACGGGTCATCTCCGCTTTGGAGAAGTCCGCGTTGACGGCAACCACACCGATCACCGTATTCCTTTTCGGCGCTCGTTTGAAGGTAAGCGAACCAAGCAACTCGATGGTCTTCTTTTCATTTCGGATTCCCGCCACAAACTCACCCGTCTTCGGATCATATACATCGCCCAAGGCATTGACGGCAACGACCGCGCCTACAACGATCCCTTTCCCAAGTTGGATGCTTGCGCTTCCGATTCCCGATTTCATCGCCTGACTCTTCCCAAGCATTTTGCCCACGCTCGCACCTGTCCCCGCCCCAACTATACCCTCAGACGATTCGTTCTTTGAAGCGTTCAAGCAAGCTTGATATCCCATCTTCGCATCCGGTCGGATTTTGGAATCGCCCAGATCAAGATCATACAAAATGGCGGAGGGTACGATGGGAACAAACGCCTCGCGAGTCTGGAACCCGATCTGATTCTCTTCGAGGTAGCGCATCACCCCCGATACTGCATCCAGCCCAAAGGCAGAACCGCCTGCGAGCATCACCGCATGAACCTGTTGAACCAGATTGCCCGGATTCAATAGATCCGTTTCACGCGTACCGGGTGCGCCTCCGCGAACGTCCACACCGGCAACAGCCCCCTTGCGGCAAAGGATCACTGTGCAGCCGGTCAGCGCTTTTTTATTTTGTGCGTGTCCCACCTCGATGCCGGGTACATCGCTGATGGAGTTGCGGAGTTTTCGCATGGACTATATACAGCCGCCTCTGGGGCGGCGGTTATTTGCCCAATTCCTGGATCAATTGCAGGAACTCCGCCCAGTCTTCTTTATCCATCCAGATGTCGACGTTATCGAACGAGGCGGCGTACATGCCATCATCGTCGGGCTTGGTTCCGACCAATTCGGGAATCGCTGCCAGCAGCTCATCCCATTCTTCAGTGAAGAAATTCAACGTAGCGCGGCCTAATTGCAGGTAATAGATCGTCTCGCCGTCGGGTTCTTCCGCCCGCCATGCCATAAAATTCTCAGTTTCGGCAAGGGTTTCTGGCTTTAGTTCCTGTGAGTTGCTCATGGGGTTCTCCTGAAGTTCGATTGGGTAGGGTCATTGCAAATGCTGGAAAAAAATTTCGAGCAAGGGAAATTCTTATTTTTTAGTGCCAAGCTTCCGGTCCCGGAAGAGGCGGCGAATGGCAACCATGATCCGCGAACCGGGAGGTGGCGGCGGCTGGGTCACTTCCTTTTCGGGGAAGGGATCCAGGTCGAACATCTTGCGCATGATGTAATTCCAAAACAAGGTGGCGGTGGCAAGGATCGGTGCGGCAACGACGACTCCGAGAATACCGAATAAATTTGCAGCGATGATGGCGGCGACCAGCACGGCTGCCGGATGCACCTTGAGCGCACTCGAAAGGATGCGCGGCGAGACGATATTGTCGAAGATCTGATCAATGAAAAGCGCGATCACAAGTACGATCAACATATAGGTCAAGTCCGGCAGATGGAAGAGCGTATATTCCTGGAAGTAGGCGACAATGGCCAGGATGGTCCAGTTCACAGCCGGTCCGACATACGGAACGAAACGCGCCAACCCGGCGAGGAACGCAAGCCCAATGGCGTAATGCACGCCGAGGATGGTCAGCACAATGGAATAGACGATAACCGTAAGCACAAAGATGATGATCTGCCCGCGCAGGAAGGCGTTCCAGATACGCCCGAGGTCGCGGCTCAATCGTCCAAAATCCTGGTTATAGCCGGGGATTTCCACAGTAATGATCTGGTCGCGCAAGCCTTTGCTTTCCACCAGGGTGAAATAAGAGACCAACAGAACGAAGAGGGTCCAACCGAAAAAGTTGGCAGCGCTCCCAGCCAGCGTCCCAAGCAGGGAGCCTGTACGGCTGAGCAAGGGTTGGACCATGCCAAGCACTTGCTGACTCAAATCGTTCAAGTCAAGATGGCTGAAGTCGACTCTGAAGGGTCCGAACTGAATGACCCTGCCCGAGATATCCTGGATCAGTTGTGGCAGGGTGCGAAGCGCGTCCTGCACGATGACCACAAGACTCTGCACCTGTTGCACCAAGCCGACGCCGCCGAGGGTCAACAGCCCTAAAAATAAAACGACAAGGAGCAGGAAGATCAGGCTCACTGCAGCGGTCCACGAGAAGCGTAGTTTGCGCTGAAGAAGGTCCGCAACGGGATGGAACAAATAGGATAGCAGGAATGCCATCACCAACGGAGTGATGATGAATTGGAATTTAACCAGCAACGCGCCGATGATGACGATGATGGTCAACGCAATAACCAGCTTCGTATTGGTGCCCCAGGTGGGGGAGGATGTTTTTTGCATCGGTTCCATAAGGAGGTTCCTGTTCGATGGCAACAAAATAATCTACTGATTCGATTCTATCAAAGATGGCTCATTTATGGAAAATAAAATGCCCCGCGAGAAAACCTCACGGGGCGTAAAGGTCAAATATTTATTTAACAACCCGATATGAATGGGAAGAAAACGCACCAACGATAGGTGGCGTCCACCCACCAGAAGAAACCTGCGCAGACACAGACGAAGAGAAGCACGCCAACGCCAATGACGACAGGGGTCATGTTGTTCTTTTTCGCTGCAGGGGGCGGGGCTGAATATGCCTGTTGGGGAGGAGGAGCATAGGATTGCTGCGGGGCGGAATAAGCCGGAGGAGGAGCTTGAACGGCTTTTCGCGAGACGGCTACTGTGGCACCTGCATCCGCGGAGATCGCATCGTACATCAGGACGATCTGCTCGCCCAAGGCGACCACGTCACCCGGCTTGAGTACCACTGGCCCAGCCAGACGCTGACCGTTCACGAACGTCCCATTGGTGGAGCCGAGGTCTTCAAGAACGTACTTGCCGCCCTGGAACATCATCCGCGCATGCTTGCGGGATATTTCCGCGTCGTTGATCGCCACGGCATTGGTCGAATCACGCCCAATTGTTAGCTGATCGCCATCCAACGGAAAGGTAACGCCCGGTGTGGGACCCGACCTCATGACAAATTGAAACTGTGCCATTTTCTTCCTCCGAATGATATATCAATAACTCGCACCTAGTTTATACGCATCAATCAAAAAAGTCAAACCGTACTTATTTCCCACACGATCGGGTTGTTATTTCTTTCCTTTTTTAGCGGGCGGTTCCGCCACAAGGTCACGCGGGACGGTTTTAGTCGTGCGCGGAAGGTAGATCATGAACACGGTTCCGACTCCCATCTTGCTTTTTACTTCGATGCGTCCTCCGTGTCCCTGCACGATCTGCTTGCAAATGGACAGCCCCAGCCCTGTACCGGAGGCGCGCGTTTCATGTTCCCGCACGCGATAGAACTTTTGGAAAAGGTGCGGCAACGCCTCTTCAGGGATGCCGATGCCGGTATCCTGGATCACAACCATGACCTCGTTTTCACGCACTTCGGCGCGTAAGAGGACGCTCCCATTCGGGCGGTTATATTTGATGGAATTGCTCAAGAGGTTTAAGAACACCTGCTTCATCTTATCCCGGTCCGCATCGACGAGAGGCAGACCTTCCGGGGATTCGACCCGCATATGAATGTTGTCTTCCACAGCCTTGGTCGCCATGATGTCCTTGCATTCGTACATCAGATCTGCCAGGCTGAATACAGATTTTCGATACTGCACGCGACCGGATTCCAATCGCGCCAAATCAAGGAAAGAGGATGCAAGCGCGTTCAATCGCATGGTCTCGCTGTGGATGTTCTGGATGATCTGATCGCGCTGGTCCTGCGACATTTCAGGCCGCAACAATAGATACGTGGCCGTGCTGAGCGAGGAAAGCGGTGTCCGCAGCTCATGGACAAATTCGGAGATCAAATCCGATTGCTGGAAGAGCCGCGTGTTTTCGATCGCCACTGCCGCCTGCGCCCCGAGAACCAGCAACAGGGACTCGTCAGTCTCGCTGAATTTACCGCGGTGTTTATTCAATGCCTCAAGCACACCAACGATCTTGTTCTTGGTGATGAGCGGGATCCCAAGCAGGGATTGAGTGGTGAGACCTGTGATCGCCTCTACATTGGAATAGAAGCGTTTATCTTCGTGTGCGTCGGTGGTGCGCACCGGTTTTCGGTTGGTAACGATCCACCCGGCAATACTTCCCTCGAGCGGAACCGTGATTCCCCGGCGGGTGGATTCATCCATATTAGTCGAAACCTGGAAATACAACTGGCGCGAAGCATCGTCATATAACAGGATCGATGCCGCCTCCGCACCGCTGATCTCGGCTGCGGCATGAACAATGCGGCTGAGCAAAATGTCCAGGTCGAGAGTCGACGCGAGGTCGCGCGCAATGTCGATCAAGCGACGGTAACTATCCAATCGTTCGGTTTTGATTTCAGCCATTCAACACTCTCTCTGCAATTGCGGGCAGAACTGTCGCAACATCTTCAAGAATTACCACGTCCGCGCGCACGTTCAAGTACGTGGGCATGTTATTGATAATGATCAGGTGAGCCCCCCGGTCGAGCGCCTGCATGGGCAGCCCTGCCACCGGAAGGACCTCGAGCGAAGAGCCGGCTACGAGCATTAAGTCACAGCCTCGAGCCGCCCGCTGCGCCGTGAACCAGGCAGCCTGCGGTAACTGCTCTCCAAAGAGGATCACATCCGGTTTGAGCACCTGGGCGCATTTTGGGCAGCGGGGAACCTCACCGCACTCTACAAACCTGGCAATGTAAGACTCTGCCTGTACTTTATGATAACACTGCGTACAGGTCATAGTTTGCATGGTTCCGTGCATTTCAATGACAGTTTTCGAGCCGGATCTCTGGTGAAGCGTATCAATATTTTGGGTAATGACAGCTTTGACATACCCATGCGACTCCAACTCCGCCAGAGCGGCATGTGCTGAATTTGGCTTTGCCGTGAACATCTGGCTTGCCAGCGGGCGGAACCAATCGAAAAACTGCCCTGGCTTTGTGCGGAAGGTACTAAGGGAAGCCACTTCCAGCGGCTCGTCCCGCGCCCATAAACCCGTTCCAGTGGAACGGAAATCGGGAATCCCCGATGGTGTTGAAATTCCCGCCCCGGTTAGAATGACGGCATGTTTGGATTGGCGGATCAAGTCCGCGGCAAAATCGATATTCGCAAGGGTCTGTGAAGAAAACGAACTCATCGAGCCTTTTCGCGCTCTATGATCCCATCTGCGATCTTTGTAAACTGCTGCGACACCATTGTCGAAGGCTGCGCCACAACAGCGGGTGTCTGCATGCGCAAAGCCTGAAGGAACAACTCCGGTACCGGCGTAAGCGCAGTCACAATGGGGTACCCCAATTGTTCCTGCGCTTTCTTCCAGGGAATTTGAGCCTCCGAACGCTGCCGGTTGTTTAATATGATCGAAACGGTTTTCATATCCACCCCAAGTGTTTGCAGCTCATCCAGCAGAATCTTCGTGTGCCGAATGGAGTTGGCGGTCCCTTCCATGACCACAATTCGCTCGGAGCACAATGTGAGCAGTTTTTGAGTATAGCCTGGCAACCCCGACCCCAGATCCAACACAACATATTGCCCTAATGCTGCCAACCGCATGGCAAGTGCGTTAAAGTTATCAACCTTAATTACCAGATCCACGTCACGGGGGTTTTCTGAAGCGACAAGTACCTTCACCCCGGATTTATGCTCCACCAGGGAAGCGCCCGCTCTTTCGCGCGTCACCTCCGCCACAGTACTGCGCAGAATATCCGACAATGCCGTTTGAGGCGGGATTCCCAGATCGCTTCCGAGCATTCCCTGCCCCGGGGTCAACTCCGCAACGACCACATCCGCTTTGGATTGAGTATGTAAACTTGAACCTATATTGATCGCCGCAGTGGACACTCCCACCCCCGCGCGCGCAGATAGTACGCCAATTAGATACCCATTTTTCTCATGGGAGATCGTTTCCATTTCCTCAGGGCGTTTCGACGCGGAGCGCACCAACAATGCCTTAACATGAGAAAGAAGTTCCGTGGGGTGTGTGGGTTTGGTCAAATAGTCATCGGCACCAACCTCGAACCCGGCTACTTTATCATCCAACTGGGTTTTGGCAGTGAACATGAGGATTGGGATCGAAGCGGTTGCCGGATTCTTGCGCAGACGGCGGGCAACTTCATATCCATCCATTTCGGGCATCATCACATCCAGCAAGATCAAATCCGGCCGTTCTTCAAAAGCCTTCGCCAACCCCTGTGAGCCGTTCGAAGCAGCACTAACCTGATAACTCTGCCGCTGGAGCATCAACCCCACCAAACGCAGAGTATCCAAATCATCGTCGATAACCAATATTTTTTCAGCCATTGTAAGCCTCGTCTTCCGGCATTGAACACCCACAAAGTTGTATCAGGATGCCCTCCTAATTATAATGGACAAGTTCCCAACTTTCAGCCCCGCGTCGTGCTATAATAAAAATGGCAACGGAATATCCAAACCGTACCTGAGCCACGGGGATGACAGGCTTCGACGGGAGAGGCTGGTTCCGGAATGCGAGCCGAGCGCGCACCGACCTCGTAAAATCAGTGCAACCTTTAAGTGCCAACAACCGCACTTACGCTGCTATGCCCCTCGCCGCCTAAGGTGAGATCATAACAGTCAGCATCCTTTGATGATGCTGCGTCCACCGTCCCCGTCCTCCACCCGGTGACGGACCGGGCGAGACAATGATGGAGTGCCGCGTGTGAATCTGCTAAACACGCACAAGCCAAGCAGATGGTCACAGGTTTACCAGCCCGCCGGGGTGCCTGTGATGACGATTAACGGCAGGCTACGCTCGTAGAGTTCCGAGGGTCGAATCTTTCGGACGCGGGTTCAATTCCCGCCATCTCCACTTTATAATTGTCCAGCGTTATGCTGGACAATTATCATTAATTAAAACAACCATTATGAAAAAACAACCTTTCCTTATTATTGGATGCCTCACTTTCAGCCTCGCCTGCAACCTGCCCTTTTTATCACCGACGGTTGAAACTCCCCCCACACAAACGGCTCTGCCAACCCAAAAAGTGGAGCCAACAGCCCAAGCATCCCCCACCGCCTCACCGGAGCCCCCTCCCCTATATTTCACCGAAGACTTCGATATCTCTTCACCTTATTGGGATATTGTGCAGGCTGCTGGCGCCCAGAATGCCGAAATAACCACATCCAATGGAGCGTTACAGATCGTCCATACAGCGCCCGACACCTGGCTTGTTGGCATCAACACAGCACACACATACTCAAATGTATTTGTCCGAACAAAAGCCTCACTAAGCGCAAGCGGGTCTGCAGGGCTGATCTGCCGTTATACGCCGAACGCAGGGTGGTACGAGCTTGATATTGCGAGTAATGGGACTTACAGCCTCCTGCTAGGACAATGGCTCTCTCCGGGAATTGCAAAATACATCCCCATTATTTCGGATAACATAAACTCCTCCAGTGGAGTTCAAGGAAGCGAGATCGGTCTTTTCTGCAGCGAAGGCTTTCTTGAGATTTATCTCAAGGACAGTCTGATCCGCCGATACGATGCGACCAATTATGGTCTGACCGAAGGGAATATCGGGATTGCCAGTGCATCGTTCGCTGAAGTTCCCATGACAGCGTTTTTTGAGTGGGTAAAGGTCGACGAAAAATAATCCACGAGCCGCCCTCGCTTGGGCGGCTCTTTTATTCAAAACCAATACAGCGTTAACAGAATTCTTGCATTTATCGCTTAATATGTCCCCATTGAAAACGTACAGCTAGGAGATTTCATATGGGCAAAATCATAGGCATCGATCTCGGCACGACCAACAGCGTCGTCTCCGTAATGGAAGGCGGCTCGCCAACCGTTATCACCACTGCAGAAGGCGGACGTCTGTGTCCGTCGGTTGTTGCATTCAACAAGAATGGCGAGCGCATGGTCGGACAAACCGCGAAACGACAAGCGGTCGTTAACCCCGACAATACCATTTATTCCATCAAACGTTTCATCGGCCGTCACTATGAAGAGACAGCCTCCGAACGGGCGATGGTCCCCTATCAGGTTGAGCAGGGTTCCACCGGAGATGTGCGCGTGAAAGTCCCTGTTAATGGCAGGGAATACTCACCACAGGAAATCAGCGCGATGGTGTTGGGCAAACTTAAAGCAGACGCTGAGGCGTATTTGGGTGAAGCCGTCACACAGGCGGTCATCACCGTCCCCGCATATTTCAACGATAGCCAGCGGCAGGCAACCAAGGATGCAGGCAAGATCGCAGGTCTGGAGGTGTTGCGCATCATCAACGAGCCGACCGCTTCCGCATTGGCATACGGACTCGATAAAAAGAAAAATGAAACCATCCTCGTCTTCGACCTTGGTGGCGGTACGTTCGACGTATCCATCCTCGAAGTGGGCGAAGGCGTGATCGAAGTAAAAGCCACGAACGGCGACACCCACCTCGGCGGTGACGACTGGGATCAGAAGATCACCAATTGGGCTGCAGATGAATTCAAGAAAGATCAGGGCATCGACCTGCGCAACGACCGTCAAGCATTACAACGTCTGCGCGAGGCAGCAGAGAAAGCCAAGATCGAACTTTCCACCGTGATGGAAACCGAGATCAACCTGCCGTACATCACTGCAGATGCCTCCGGTCCTAAGCACTTGCAGTTGAAACTCAGCCGCTCCAAGTTCGAACAAATGACCGAAGACCTGCTGCAACGCTGCCGCAAACCGTTTGAAGCGGCGCTCAAAGATGCGGGCATGGACGCAAGCAAACTCGACGAAGTGGTTCTAGTCGGCGGATCATCGCGTATGCCGATGGTTCAAGACCTGGTACGCAAGCTGACCAATGGCAAGGAGCCGAACAAAGGCGTCAATCCGGATGAAGTTGTTGCCATTGGCGCAGCCATTCAAGGAGGTGTGCTCGGTGGCGAAGTAAAAGACATCCTCCTGCTCGATGTCACCCCACTTTCACTCGGCGTCGAAACGATGGGTAGCGTGATGACAGTGATGATCGAACGCAACACAACCATCCCAGTCCGCAAGACCGAGGTGTATTCCACCGCCGCAGACAATCAGACCGCTGTAGACATCCACGTCCTGCAAGGCGAGCGCCCCATGGCGCAGGATAACATGAGCCTCGGACGCTTCCGCCTCGATGGAATCCCACCCGCGCCGCGCGGCATCCCGCAAGTGGAAGTGACCTTCGACATCGACGCGAACGGCATCCTGCATGTGACAGCAAAAGATAAAGCCACGGGCAAGGAACAGAAAGTAACCATCACGGCTTCAACCAACCTGAACAAAGGCGACATCGATCGCATGGTTCAGGAGGCGCGCCAAAACGAAGCCGCCGATAAGAAGCGCCGCGAAGTGATCCAGATCAAGAACGATGCGGACAATCTCACGTATCAGATCGAAAAGGCATTGCGCGACCTCGGCGATAAGGTCCCGGCGGCCGAGAAGGCTTCCATTGAATCCAAGGTCAATGAATTGAAGCAAGCCGCGCAAGGTGACGATGTGGATAAGATCAAGAAGTTGACAGAAGACTTGCAACACACCTTCCACGCCCTCAGCCAGCAGATGTATGCTCAAGGACAAGGCGGACAGCCTCAACCCGAAGGCGGACCGTCGTCACCGCACGACGGGAACGTTGTAGATGGAGAAGTGAAAGAGTAAGCCCTCACCAGACCTCCCGAGATCCCAGCGACTCGGGAGGTCTTCTCTTTTTATATGTATAATCTTCTCATGCAGAATGTAAAGGTTGGCGAAATCATTCAAGTCCATGCCTGCAAAACGGACGGGACCACCTACCGAAACTGGACTGCCTATGTCGAGTCATTCAGTGCAGGCTTGATCGTTACTGTTGGGCGGGCAGGTTCACCTGTGTTTAACTCTGATGGGAGGATCCATCACATCGAACACCATCTGCGTGCTTACTACTGGTTCGACAAATTTCACAACCTGATCGAAGTCTTTGAGAGGAACGGGAACCTGCTTGAGATCTACATCAACATCGCCTCACCACCGGAATGGGTGGATGGAATTTTGAAATTCAAAGACCACGAACTCGATATTTCAAAGTATCCTCCAAACCCGGCTGAGATCGTCGATGAGGATGAATTTGCCGAAGCCGCCCTTACATACAACTACTCCACTGAATTTCAGGAGAAGATGTATGCTGCGGCTAAAGAAGCGCTCAAGATCGCAGAAATTTGGCAGGCAAAGCCCTGCCCTTATTAGAATCCTCTCGGGGCACTCGCAGCCCCGGCTACCCAACCACAAAACAAACGGAGAATATCATGCTCAAAAAGAAGATCGCATTCATCGGTCCTGGTGTGATGGCGGAAGCCATGATCGCAGGGCTGCTCAACAAAAAACTGGCAGATGCCAAAAATATCATAGCCTCCGGCCCTCGGGAGGCACGCGGCGAAGAGTTGACCCAAAAATACGGCATCAAATTCACAACTGACAACTCCGTTGCCAGCCATGGTGCCGATGTAGTGGTACTCTCCGTCAAGCCGCAAAGGCTGACCGAAGTAATGAAAGGGTTGAAAGGTGTCCGCCCGGATGCGCTGGTCCTTTCCATTATTGCAGGCGCAACCATCAAGAAGATCTGCACGGGGCTAAAACACAAGGCGATTGTCCGCTCGATGCCGAACACGCCGGGGCAGATTGGTGAAGGCATCACGGTCTGGACTTCTTCAAAGGAAGTGACTGAAGAACAACAGGAAATGACTCGCGCCATTCTCGGCGCATTGGGCGAGGAAGTTTTCGTGGAAGATGAAAGCTATCTCGACATGGCAACTGCGCTCTCCGGTTCAGGTCCCGCTTATGTTTTTCTCTTCACCGAAGCGCTGATCGACGCCGGAGTCCACATGGGCTTTCCGCGCCGCATCGCCGAGCAACTCGTCTTGCAGACCATCAAAGGCTCAGCGTCCTACTATCAAGGCGCGGCAAGACACCCTGCCACCTTGCGCAATCAAGTCACATCGCCGGGTGGAACCTCTGCCGAGGCGTTGTATTATTTGGAGAAAGCCGGATTCCGCACGGCAATTTCACGTGCGGTTTGGGCGGCGTATCAGCGGTCACTGGAGTTGGGTAAAGAAAAACCGGGTCATGTTGATGTGGAGGAGGAAAAGTAATCAATCGTTGACGCCCGCATATGCCCGTGATAGAATGCAATCCGCTTTCAAGATGGGCGCGTAGCTCAATGGTAGAGCAGCGGCCTTTTAAGCCGTTTGTTGAGGTTTCGAGCACCTCCGCGCTCACAAAAAGAGTCCTCTGTGTAGAGGACTCTTTTTGTTAGAATCCATCGTGGAGAAGGCGCAATGAAACCCGAAACCAAACATAAATACAACTTCCTCTTAATTTATATGATGTGGCATGACGTTCAAAAAAACATTGTAGAACGAATCGACGTTTGGTAAGGAGAGAAAAGATTATGAGCTTGAAAAAAATATTTATCTGCCTGGCAGGGGTTACGCTCGTCCTTCAAGCCTGCGCGTCACCTTCGACCCCGCCCCCGACCGCCGATTCACCCACAGTCGCGGCGGAACCGACCCTCAGCGAAACTGAGGCTCCGGTCGAGGATACAGCTTCACGTTTGGAAAGAGCCGGGGGATATTCCTGTCCCGACAGTGAGTTTACCTGCATCGATGTGACCGTGCCGCTGAACCATTTCGATTCACAGGATTCGCGAACGACGAAAGTCGTGTTTGCGGTATTGCCCGCAACAGGGGAACGCAAAGGGATGTTCGTCACCGTCATCGGCGGACCCGGCGGTTCCGGCTTGATGAGCGCCGATAATTACACTTCTTACTTCGACCCGCGCATCACAGAAAATTTCGATGTGGTCTTCTTCGACCAGCGCGGCATCAACAAATCCGGCGGGTTGTACTGCATCGATGCGGCGGCAAAGTATTACCGCACTGATACCGAGGCGATCACACCCGAGGGTGAAGCGCAATTGCTGGACGTCACCAAAACCTTCGTGGATGAATGCGTCGCAGAAATGGGCAAAACGGATCTGGTCCCCTATCTCGACACGGTGCAGGCAGTTGAAGATCTGGAAGCCTTCCGCGAATTGATGGGTGATGAAACCTTCTGGCTCTACGGCGAAAGTTACGGCACGCAGTTCTCGCAGATGTATGCCGCGGCTCATCCCGACCGATTGGCTGGACTCATCCTGGATGGGACAGTGGACATCACGTTGACGGATACCGAATTCCTCAAGGGGCAGGCTGCCGCATTTAACGATGTGTTGGTCGCCACGCTCGAAGCCTGCAACGCAGACGAATTCTGCGCCGCAGATATGGGCAGGGATGCAGTCGACGTTTACGATGAACTTGCCGCTCAATTGAAACAGGCTCCCATGAAGTTCGACTTTCCGCTTTCGACCGGCGGCGTGGTGCAGCGCGAATTCTCGTTCGCCGAGTTGGAAGCCACGTCGGGCTTTTTGTACTCCGAAACTGCGCGGATGATGTTTCTGCGCGCACTGGCAGCGTATGCCCGCGATAACACCCTCGTACCGTTGGCGCGGGTTGCGTACAACTCTTTGTATGTGAATCCCGACACACTCGAAGCGGTGCTCGACCCGTCGTGGAGCGATGCGATCTATTACGGCGTGACCTGCCGAGATTATGCCGAACCCGGCGTGCCCTTTGAAGAACAAGCTGAGCTCTTCCTGCGCGAAGGGGATGAAGTGGATGCCAGTCTGCCGCGCTTCTCCTCCGTCTTTTACGGAGACCTGCCCTGTGTCTATTGGCCCTACCCCAAAGATGATGCCCTGCCTGCAATGCTGGCAGAACCGTTCAAGGGCGGAGACTTCCCAACGCTTGTGCTCAACGCCACCACCGATCCGGCGACTCCATATGAAGGCGCGCGCGCTGTCTTCGAGAATGTCTCGAACGGCTATATGGTGACCGAGATCGGCGGTCCGCATGTCATCTTTGGCTGGGGAAATGAATGTGTGGATGGGCTTGTCGCCGAGTTCCTTGTGAACGATACTCTCCCCACGGAACGCGAGACTGAATGTGAAGGCTATGTAGCGAGCGATTTCGCTCCGCTGGCGCTTGCCAATGCGGCAGATTATGAAAGTCCGCTCGATGCGTTGTACGATGTGGAAAGCGAGATCACTTATCTGCCGGAATACTATTACATCATTTCAGATGACATCCATGCCGTTGCCTGCCCATACGGTGGGACATTCGCCTTCGATTCGGATGACACCAGCGACTTGTACACGCTGACGGATTGCGCCTTCTCCGCAGGTTTTGCGATGACCGGTTCCGGCTCTTACAACTACGACGATGGGTCCTTGACCCTTGAGGTTAACGTCACCGGAATAAAGGATGGCGTCCTCACCTACGTCCGCGATGCCAATGGAGTCATCCACGTCACCGGCGATTACGGAGGCGAAACGATTGACCTATCGCAATAACAAACGTGCCAGCCGTCATCCCCAGCGCACGGCTTCGCAGCGTTCACAATCCGGGCGGCCGCACAATAGCGAGTATGCATTCTCGTGAATCTTATTGACGACCGCCCGCAACATTTCGTTGACGGGAATCGCCTGAAGGATAATTCCACCCGCTTCCACTTGCCGGACGAACGGCTTGATGGTCAGTTCGATGGCATTAAAGCCTTCCGGGTCGCCCGGGAAGTTGGGGCACTCGACGATCCCATTTTCAGTCAACGCCCAGCGGATGAACTGCATTCGTCCGGCAAGCTTTTCACCGTAATGGATGCTGAAATTCATGCGCTGGTCCATGCCGATGAGCAGGATGGCTCCATCCTCACCGGCTAGCGCTGAGATCGGAGCATAAGGCTCGGAGATGGTCTGTACATGGAGCGCATGCTCGGCGCCGATTCCTGTGAACGATAAGACCGGGTGGATGGAACGTTTTGCTTTCTTCGAACGACGGACAAGCTCGGGAAAACTACCGAATGCTTCGTCGGCCGGCATGGCGGGATGAAAGGGTTGAGCGTCGGCGCTTGCTTCTTTACTTGCGCGTGCGGGGTGAAAGTCCAACGGCAAAAGGGATTTGGGTGTGAAAGCAGGGGTGAAAAATCCGTTCGTGCTTTCAAGAAGAGAATCGAGCAGGGATTGCGAATCCACCAGGGGAGAGGCGTGGACGAGCACAAGGCGTTTGCGCAAGCCCAGGTCGGAGAGAGCAGATTTGAGTTCCATAGATGAAGCGAGGGATGGTCAGCTGGTCGAATAGTCTGCATCTACTACTATCAGGCTATTCGACGATTGAATTAAAAGACTATTTGCCTTTCCATTCTGCTTTGCGTTTTTCGACAAAGGCACGCATGCCTTCCTTTTGATCTTCGGTTGCAAACAATGGATAGAAATTGCGCTTCTCGACGGCGAGACCTTCGGTGAGCGTGGTCTCGAACGCGGCGTTGACAGAATCCTTCGCCATGCGGACGGCGATCGGCGCGCGTGAGGCAATCTCATCAGCAAAAGCGACCGCGGCATCGAGATATCCTTCGACAGGCACGACGCGATTCGCAAGCCCGAACTGAAGCGCTTCCTGTGCAGTCAGCGTGCGATTATTGATGGTCATTTCCATCGCGAGGTACTTGCCAACCAGCCGCGCCAGACGTTGAGTACCGCCCGCGCCTGGGATGACGCCAATGGTGATCTCAGGCTGACCAAACTTCGCCGACTCGGAAGCGACGACCATATCGCAGGAAAGCACAAACTCACATCCGCCGCCCAATGCCCAGCCGGACACTGCCGCGATGACAGGCTTGCGGATTGCGCGGATGCGGTCCCAGATCTGAACATGCCCCGAAGTCAACATCTCCACATACGAGGATTCCGCCATTTCTTTTATGTCCGCCCCGGCGGCAAAGGCTTTTTCGTTGCCTGTGACAACGATTGCGCCGACGGATTGGTCTTTGTCGAATCCATCCAGCGCATCGAACAACTCGCCAAGCATTTGCAGGTTGAAGGCATTCATTGCCTTCGGTCGGTTCAAGGTTACGATACCCACGCGTCCGCGCGTTTCGGTCAGAATGGTCGTGTAAGTCATGAGGTTTCTCCAGAATTTTGTAAAACAAGTCTGCAGACTTGTTTTACGCCGCTACGATTATAAAGGATGTAACCGCCCTGCTGTATAATCCCACCATTGAATATGATCGCTCCCGAATGGACACCCCTCACCATTGCACACCATATCCTGCTCGCCGTTATCGCCCTCTGTGCAGGACCCGTTGTTTACTACGGGCAATCGATCGCGAACTATAACAAACCGCGCGCAAGCAGGGGTTTGCCCGCCCGGCTGGGGATGTTCATTCTATATGCTACACCGATCCTGGCGCTCTTCCTTTCTGCAAAAGATTATCTACCATCAGCCAGCCTGATTCAGTGGACGGTCTTTGCGGTAGTCTTCATTCACTTTTCCAAGCGGACACTAGAATCCCTATTCCTGCATAAATATTCCCGTCCCACCAGCCTGGTCAACACCCTGGTGATCTCCTTTTTCTATTCGCAGGCGGCATTCACCGTTGGCTGGCTGAACCGGGATCCCATCGCCGCAGTCGATGCAATGTTCATCGTCGGGGTCCTCCTGTTTCTTGCTGGAATTGCGGGAAATTTCTATCATCACAAACTTCTCGCCGACCTGCGTAAGGAATCAATCGGTTACTTCATCCCAAAAGGCGGGTTGTTCCAGTACGCTGTCTGCCCGCATTATCTATTCGAGGTCATCGGCTGGCTGGGGATTATCTTGCTTTCGCGGCACACTGCCGCATGGATGAATCTACTTGCAATGACCTCCTTCCTCATAGGGCAGGGATTGCGCGCCCTCAGTTGGTATCGGGCAACGTTCGAAGGTTTTCCAAAAGACAGAAAAGCGATCGTGCCTTTTGTTTTGTAATATGGAACGAACCAAATTTTAATTCCGGAGAAACCTATGAATATCATCTTTATCATTCACTCGCATTTCAGGTGGGTCGTTTTGCTGGTTGCCGTCATTGCTGCGATCAAATTTGCCATTGGCTGGCTGAGGGGCGGTGCTTTTAAAGGCATGGATCGCGGTCTCGCCGCCGGATTCAGCGGCGTGATGGATCTGCAAGCCACGCTTGGACTCATCAATTTGCTCCTGCTCGGCTTCTCGGCAGATGGCGGAGGCTTTACCCGTTATCGCCTCGAGCATGCATTCATCATGATCCTTGCAGCTGTACTCGGTCACCTGCCCGCGCAGTGGAAAAATGCCGCGGACAGTGTGCGCTTCCGCAATACGCTTTTCTGCATCCTCGGCGCATTGCTCCTCATTTATATTGGTGTGGCGACTCTGCCCGGCGGATGGACACGCTGATAAAAAAGACTTAATCTGCAACCCCTGCAAAAATTTCCCGTATACCTCCTTGGAACTACCAAGGAGGTTTTTCTTATGAGTAAACTTATTAACTTTATCGCACTTCTCGCACTGACAATGCTGGCATGCGGCATCAACGTCCCGAAGCCGCCCACTCCCAGTCCCGAAGTAACCGAAGACATCAAAGTGAAATATCCCGATGCAGACGAGATCGATTTGAAGCTTAAGTTCGGCGCAGGCGAATTGACACTTGCCCCCGGCGCATCCACACTTGTGGACGGGACTGCCACCTACAATTACGACGAGCTCAAGCCTGAGGTCATCACCGATGGGGGAAAGATCGAAGTCCGTGTTGGGGATGGAAACTTGAATATGTTTCCAAACCTCAACAACCTCAAGAACGAATGGGATCTGAAACTCGGCGATAAACCCATGAACCTGTCCATCGATGCGGGCGCGTATGACGGAAAGTTCGAACTCGGTGGTCTTGCCCTTACACAGCTGGATATTTCGGACGGCGCCGCGAACGTGGAGCTCAATTTCTCCGAGCCAAATCCCGAAGAGATGAGCGTCTTCACTTATGAATCCGGCGCATCGGATGTGAAGATCGCCGGGCTGGCAAATGCCAATTTCTCCCTCTTCGATTTTTCCGCAGGTGCGGGCGATTACACCCTCGATTTCTCCGGCGAACTCCAGCGCGACGCCTCGATCAAGATCGAGTCCGGCTTGAGCAACCTCATCGTCGTGGTGCCTGAAGGTGTGAATGCCGAGGTCCGGGTGGAGGGAGGGCTTTCGAACGTCAACGCAACCACCGGCTGGGAAAAAAGCGGAGATGGGTATCGTCAAAAGGGTGAAGGACCAGCACTTACCTTTGTGATCGAAATGGGGGCAGGGAATCTTACGCTGACCCAGTAGCCCGGTAAAACAAGCTACGCATTACGGATCGCACATCATGAAATCTGTAATGCGTAATTCATTTAGGCACATTCCCATCCGGCGAAAAAGGTCATAAATTCGGCATGACCTCTATCACTTGCCTTGCTCCAAAATTCACAATAAAATCGTGATTATGGGTAATTTTTACCTATATATAAAGTGAGGTTATCATGCAAATCACCCGTCAAGCCGATTATGCCGTACGCGCTGTGTTGCACCTTGCACGCAACACAGAAATTCGAACTGCCACCAGCACCATTGCTGAGGAACAGAAGATTCCGCCATCCTTCCTTGCAAAGATCATTTCTCAACTTTCTATCGCAGGACTCCTGCACACTTCGCGGGGTGCCCGGGGCGGTGTAACGCTTGCCCGTGAGCCCAAAGAGATCACCCTACTTGAGGTGATCGAAGCCATCGACGGGCCGATCCAACTTAATGAATGCGTGGGCGAATCCGGTGTGTGCGCCTTCGATGCGGATTGTCCCTTGCGCCCGGTCTGGTGTGAAGCGCAGGAGGAATTGGTTGGGCGCCTCAAGGGTACGAACTTTGCAGATATGCTTGCAAAAGGACAGACATCCGCCTGAACCGAGGAAAGCGGAGCCTCTCGGCTATAATTGCCGGGAGGCTTTTTTATTTCACATGCAAGGATGGAACCATGAAATTTAACCGCGGAGTTTTGACTCTGATCATAACGGGGATAGCAGTTCTGGCGTGTGCTGTGCCGGGATTGCCCTCCGCTTCTTCTGCTTCCCCCACGCCTGATACACGATTAGAACGCATGGTGGCTGAGACTGTTTCCGCCGCTCTCCTGCTAACGCAGCAAGCCGTGCCCATCCCCACCGAAATTCCATCCGCCACGCCCCTTCCAACAGTCACCAACACCCCGATTCCTGCGGTCCCAACCGCATCCGAAGATACCGTTCTCGATAAGAATAGCGATGGTACCAGTTCGTTCATCGACCTGGGTGGCAAATATCAAATCACCATCCCCATGCCATGGCTTGCGCTGCGAATCAATTCCCCCGAATATGATGAAGCGGTACTTCTTCCCGAAGCGTCGAGTCCCGCCATTCAACGCTCCCTCGACACCATCAAGAACCAGGACTCCAACGTCTTCCGCCTGTTCATGCTTGACATCGCCGAAGAGCACATCGACGGCGGGTTTATCACCAACATCAACCTGGTCTGGGACCGGCAAATGGAAGTATCCCTGGCAACAGAAGCCGACCTGCAGGCGCTTGCAGCGTCACTGCCGTCCTCACTAAAGGATGCCGAAGTAACCGCCACAGAATTAAAAACAACGAAGAAACAGATCCCTTACGGCGTGATCACGGCAAAAACCCCTGCATTAACTCAAGAAGGCGCACAGATCGTTGTGGTTCAAAAACTGATCTTCCTCGATCTACCCGTCGGCACGTTGACCATCACACTGTCGACCACCGAGAAATGGCAAAGTACCGTCGAGCCGTCACTCAATGAGATCATCGAGTCGTTCATCGTATTGCAATAGGAGTTAACCATGTCCATACCCCGCATCATCCGCGCCCCGCGCGGAACCCAACTGACCTGTAAGAACTGGCTGAGCGAAGCCGCCTATCGCATGATCCAGAACAACCTCGACCCTGAAGTTGCAGAAAAGCCCGAAGACCTGGTCGTATACGGCGGACGGGGAAAAGCTGCGCGATCATGGGAAGCCTACGATGCGATCCTGGAGTCTCTAAAAAATCTGGAGGAAGACGAGACGCTTCTCGTCCAATCGGGCAAGCCGGTCGTCGTGTTCAAGTCACATAAAGACGCGCCGAAAGTTTTGATCGCCAACTCCAATATTGTGCCGCATTGGGCGACCTGGGAATACTTCGATGAACTCGCCAAAAAGGGACTCATTATGTACGGGCAGATGACCGCCGGTTCGTGGATCTATATCGGCACACAGGGCATCTTGCAAGGTACGTATGAAACCTTCGGCGCGCTTGCCAAACTCAAAGGCTGGGGCTCGCTCAAAGGGAAATTCGTCCTTACAGCAGGACTCGGCGGTATGGGCGGCGCGCAGCCTCTCTCCATCACGATGAACGAGGGCGTCGGTTTGATCGTTGAGGTTGACCCCGAACGTGCCGAACGCCGCCGTGCCATCGGTTACGTGGATATGGTCGTGGATAACCTCGAAGAAGCGATGACGCTTGTTGAGGAAAACGTAAAGAGCAAAACGCCAAAGTCGATTGGGCTCATCGGCAACGCGGCTGATGTTTACGATGAACTCGCCAAACGCGGGATCATCCCCGATGTAGTCACAGATCAGACCTCGGCGCATGAGGCATTGTTCTATGTTCCGACTGGTTTGAGCATCACCGCCGCGAATCAACTGCGCGCCAGCGACCCCGAGAAATACAAAAAGATGGCAATGGATTCCATGTCCACCCATGTTCGCGCCATGCTCGAATTTCAGCGCAAGGGCGCGGAAGTTTTCGACTACGGCAACAATTTAAGACAACAAGCTTATAACAACGGCGTGACCGATGCCTTTGAATTTCCAGGTTTTGTACCTGCCTATATCCGCCCGCTGTTCTGCGAAGGGAAAGGTCCGTTTCGTTGGGTGGCGCTCTCCGGCGATAAGGAGGATATTT
>CAZYLM010000013.1:0-26532 GCA_964648645.1 uncultured Anaerolinea sp. | reverse complement strand
CTGGCGATCGCCGCTGCATTGAAAGGCTACAAGACCATTTTTGTCATGCCAGACAAGATGAGTAATGAAAAGATACTCTTGTTGCGGGCTTATGGCGCGAAAGTCGTGATCACACCCACTGCAGTTGGACCTGATGATCCGCGCTCTTATTATGAAGTTGCAAAACGTTTCGCGCGCGAAACGCCGAATGCCATTTTGGCAAATCAGTATCACAACCCCGATAACCCCAAAACCCATGAGCTCAGTACGGGTCCCGAAATTTGGGAGCAAACTGAAGGGAAGGTGACCGATGTCATCATTGGCATAGGTACTGGAGGGACAATCACCGGTGTGGGGCGTTACCTCAAATCTAAAAACCCGAACATCACTATCGTTGGTGTTGACATTGAAGGCTCGATCCTGACCGAGATTTGGCAGAACAAGGGGATTATCCCTCCTGGCGCTTACCCCAAGACCTACAAAGTGGAAGGAATTGGTGAAGATTTCCTGCCATCCACCATGGATATCAATTACGTCGATGCCATCGAACGCGCGGGCGATCGAGAGTCTTTTCTGTGGGCACGTCAACTCGTACGGCAGGAAGGTATTTTTGCGGGTGGCTCTTCAGGCTCCGCGATCGCAGGCGCGATCAAATATTGCCGTAAACTTCCACCTGGACGGCTCCCTATTGTCATTTTGCCTGATTCAGGTTCGCGTTATCTTTCCAAGTTCTACGACGATAAGTGGATGCGCGAATTCGGCTTTCTTTCAATGGAATTCGGCGAGACCGCCCTCGGCGACCTGTTAATCGCGAAACCGAATAAAACTTTACTAACCGCTACAATCGGTGATTCAATCCGCAAAGTGGTATCCGTGATGCATCAAAATGCGGTCTCGCAGATGCCTGTCGTCGGTGCGGATGGCACACTTGTGGGTCTTATTGAAGAGGTTGACCTGCTCAATCATATGCTCGAGAAACACGAGCATACCCAAGAGGAAGCGATCGACGCGCTTGTACAAAATGCAGGCGCTGTTTTCCCGCCGGAGACCTTGTTGGAAGAAGCGATGCCTTCCCTCACAGCCGGGTATGCGTTGGTAGTGGTTGAAAACAATAAACCGGTAGGTATCCTCACCAAGATTGATGTGTTGGATTACGTGGCAGGGAAGATCTAAATCAGTGAGGAATGATTAGCAAATAAAAGAGGGTGAGCTGCTTACGGCTCACCCTCTTTTATTATGTAGAAATACTTTACATAATCTTTATATTTCAAACATCTACTGATGATACACTCGCCCCGTTCAAAAATAAAATTGCGAGGGCAACATGAAAAAATATTTGATCTTACTGGCTGCGATCCTTTTGGGAGGGTGCGCAGCACAGGAGACGTCAGGTGGAAATGGCATGATATTTGGAGGGAACGGCATGATGGGCGGCGACTCCGGCATGATGGAACGCCATCATGCGGTGGTCCCGGTTGAGTATGCCGGGAAGACGGCACCTGCTGTTACTAATGATGCGCTTCTCAATGGGGCGGAGATTTACAAAGCGAATTGCGTTTCCTGCCATGGTGAAACGGGTTTGGGTGACGGTCCTGTTAGTACTTCGCTTGACCCTCAACCGGCACCTATAGCACATAGCACACAAATGCTGGCAGACGATCTGCTATTTTATCGCGTGAGTGAAGGCGGGATTCCTTTCCAGACTGCCATGCCTCCTTGGAAGGGTATCCTTACTGAAGAGCAGATATGGAACGTTCTGGCATACGTCCGTGAGATGGGTGCAGGAAACGCCACCCAGATCAATGAAATGCGCGCTGCCCAGCAGGAAGCGATGCTCACCAAAGCGTTGAACGAAGGCGCGATAACAGAGGAGCAGGCTAATGTCTTTCGTGCCGTCCATACAGCTTTGGAAGATTACATGGGGACGAACTCAATGCAGGGGAATATGGGTGAACGTGAGACAGCCGCCCTGACAGCAATTGTGGAAGGTGGCGAAGTGACCCAGGAGATGGTGGACCAGTTCCAGGTTGTCCATGCCATTTTGGCTGGCGGCGGATATATGCCTTAATCCCTTGAAAATAGAACAAAAATTCTATATAATAGCAGCAGGATCGACGTGTGTTGGTCCGCATATCATAAGGAGATTGAGATGGATTTTGGTTCTGTTAATTGGCTTTCTGTAATTGCTTGTGTTGTTGTAAGTATGCTGTCTGGTTCGATCTGGTATAACCCCAAAACTTTTTTCCCCGCCTGGTGGGCCGTGGTGGGGAATGGGCGCTCGCAGCCCGGTATGGAGAATATGGGCATGACGTGGGGTTTGACGGTTCTTTCCTCCATTGTGCAGGCATTTGCTATGGGCTTCATGGTCAATGCCTTGGGAGTCAACACAGCAGCAGGGGGCGCACAATTAGGTTTTATGCTTTGGCTCGGCTTCATCGCGCCGACGTATCTGGTTAACAAACTCTTCGCCGGGCACGGCTTAAAGGTCTGGTTGATCGAGATCGGTAACCATCTCGTCAACTTCCTTATCTTCGGAGCCTTGCTGGCAGTGTGGAAGTAATCCTATCACCGGGTAAAATACAGCGGACGGCCAAAACCGTCCGCTGTATTTTTTAGGAGAGTGATGATCCGCCGGTATCGTGACGATGATTTTGAATCGGTCCTTGCCATTTGGTTTAGCGCTATGCAAGTTTCCATTCCAGCCTTGCTTGTCCGCATGGGGCACACACTCGAAAATTCGCGTGAGTTTTTCAGGACCAACCTCACAAAAGATTGTGACGTGTGGGTCTATGAACATGATGACCATCCTGCTGCTTTCATTTCTCTCAAGGGTGAGTTCATCGACCGCTTGTACGTTAGCCCGCACCATCAGCGGCAGGGTATCGGGCTGGCGTTGCTTGATCACGCTCGAAATTTGTCACCGCTGCATCTCTGGTTGTATACCGACCAAGCCAATAAACTTTCGCGATCTTTCTATGAAAAGAATGGGTTTACAGCCATTCGTTTTGGCGTAACACCGCCGCCTGCATCTGAACCTGATGTTGAATATCACTGGTATCCAAAGTAAAATGCGCCCAACTTATCTCGAAGTCAATCTCACGCAATTGCAAAAAAACATCGAAGCCATTCGTGCCCATGTCGGTGGCGCAAAGGTCATGCCGATGGTCAAAGCAAACGCGTATGGTCACGGCATCGAAGGCGTCGCTCCGTTTATCGAACCGTTTGTCGATATGCTCGGAGTCGCCCTGGTTGAAGAGGGGATTCAACTTCGACAAATGGGGATCAAGAGACCGATTCTGGTCGCCGGTGGGACATTGATCGACCAGTTACCTTTGTTCCTTGAACATGACTTGACCCTCACCGCTTCTTCTTTGGACCTGTTGCTGGCTGCTGACAAGTTAGCTGAAACAACTCGAAAGCGACTCACCATCCATCTCAAGATCGATACAGGTATGGAACGTGTTGGCGTTCATCATTACGAGGCGGAAGAGTTTATCCTAAAAGCAACTGCGTGTAGACATATAACGGTTGAAGGCATATACACTCATTTGGCGAACTCTGAATTGATTTCATTGGGGGGTTTGCCCTCATACGTGGTCACCGCGAAAGAACAGATGTCGCGCTTTCAAGAGGTGTTGTCTTTCTATGATAAGCACAGCCTGCCTGTGCCGCTGATTCGGCATATCTGTAACTCTGGCGGTATATTGAATCTGCCCGAAGGTTATTTGGATATGGTGCGTCCGGGTGTGTTGTTCTATGGTGTTTTTCCCGGCCGTGATATTCCGCGGGCGATCGATGTGAAGCCGGCGATGGCATGGAAGTCGAAAGTGGCATATAGCAAGATCACACAGCCTGGGCGTGCTGTCAGCTACGGGTCTCTGTGGCAGGTTGAAGGGAGTCCGAGTCGGGTGGTTACCATCCCATGCGGATATGCCGATGGCTACTTCCGTCGCATGACAAATCAAGGGCGTGTCATCATCAATGGAAAGTCGTATCCACAGGTTGGGCGTATATGCATGGATCAATTCATGGCAGATGCCGGGGCGGATGAAGTTGCAGTGGGGGATGAGGTGTTTTTGTTGGGGGGCGGTATTGCACCTGAGGAACTTGCGGATTGGGCTGGCACGAACGAATATGAGGTGATGACTAATATCAGCGCACGTGTGCCGAGGGTGTTCGTCAGATAAATTCTTTTGCATTCCGACCTACGGTACAATACACTCACAAATCGACTTGAGGTGACTTTTTGAATTCAAAGACAAGGGATTTTTTGACTCTTTTTATTGTGGCATTAAGTTCGGTGATACTTGACCAATGGACGAAGTGGTGGGTACGCCAGAACATTGTTTTTGGAGGGCAATGGCTGCCGGAATGGCTGACATGGTTGAGCCCCTATGCCCGCCTGGTGCATTGGTACAACAGTGGTGCAGCTTTCGGCATGTTTCAGAATGGGAACCTTGTATTTACCATTCTGGCTGTTATTGTGATCGCCGCGATCCTTTATTATTATCCGCATGCAGAAAAAGATGATTGGACATTGAAGCTCGCAATGGGACTGCAATTGGGTGGTGCCATCGGGAACCTGATCGATCGGCTGATGAGGGGCAAGGTCACCGATTTCATTTCAGTTGGGGCATTTCCTGTTTTCAATATTGCTGATGCCTCCATCTCTGTCGGTGTTGCAGTTTTGCTGCTGGGGGTCTGGCTCAAGGAGCGCGAGGAAAAATCAAAAGCAGCAATGGCTGAAGTTGAATCTGTAAAGGAAGGTTGAGCGAAGTGTTGAATTCTTCGGTCGATATCGAACGAACAAAAATACGCCAGAGGCGTTTTTTTATCTTTATCTCCTGTACGGTTGCCGTGGTTGCTCTCGATCAGTGGACGAAGCAGCTTGTCCGGCTTGCCATTCCGCTGGGCGAATCGTGGTTGCCAGAGTCGCTTGGGTGGCTTTCACCTTTTGCGCGATTATTGCATATCCAAAATAAAGGCGCATCTTTTGGGATGTTTCAGGATGGAAATCCCTTCTTCATTATCCTGACGTTTCTCATTGTTGGCGGTATTCTTTATTTTGTTTCCAATTTGGAAGACGATAATCTTTGGATGTGGGCGGCAGGTGGATTGTATCTGGGCGGCGCAATAGGCAACCTGATCGATCGATTGCTGTTCGGTGCGGTGACGGATTTCATCTCGGTTGGAACATTCTACATTTTCAACGTCGCTGATGCCAGCATAAACGTCAGTGTAGTGATGTTGTTGATCCTTTTCTGGCTGCAGGAGCGAAAGGGATCAAAGGTCGATGAATTGCCCCGGGATGAAGGCAACCCATGACTGAACGGATTGAAAAATTCCGTTTCGACGAACAGACTCCTGATAGGCTGGATAAATATCTCGTCTCCTGCCTGCCGGAATTTTCTCGTGCAAGGATTCAGGGATTAATTGCGGACGGTTTTGTCTCTGTCAACGGGTTGGCAGCCAAGAAAGCCGGGCAGGTCATTGAGGACGGTGATGAAATCGAGTTGAGAATACCGCCACCTATGCCAAGCGGGCTGATCGCGGAGGATATTCCGCTGGATATTATCTTCGAGAACGATGACCTGATTGTGGTGAATAAACCGGCGGGAATGGTCGTCCACCCGGCGGCGGGACATTATTCGGGCACACTGGTCAATGCAGTCCTGGGATATGACCCCGATTTGGAGGGAATTGGAGGAGAGGAACGCCCCGGCTTGGTTCATCGGTTGGATAAAGAGACTTCAGGTTTAATCATTCTTGCAAAGAACGAGCGCGCTCATAATTGGCTGCAAGACCAATTTCGCCTTCGAAAAGTTGAAAAAACATACCTCGCATTGGTGGATGGCAAACCTCCGTCTCCTGCTGGACGCGTTGAAGCTTCGATTGGTCGTGATCCCAGCCATCGCAAAAAGATGGCGATCTTGCAACCAGGCAAAGGGAGGGAAGCAGTCAGCGAGTACAAGACGCTCGAGGTTTTCAAAAAACACACATTATTGGAGTTCCACCCTCTTACCGGGCGGACGCATCAGATTCGCCTGCACTGCCAGTTTTTGGGATGTCCGATTGTTGGAGATGCTGTCTATGGAAAACGCACAGCCACAGTGACGATTGGCCGTCATTTTCTCCATGCGTTTCAATTGAAGATCGTCCTGCCGGGTGAAAAGAATCCGCGGACCTTTGAGGCAGAATTGCCGGGAGAGTTGAAAGCTGTGTTGGATGAAGTGAAGAGATATGAATGATGATTGTAGCTAAGACTGGCATGTTTATCTGAAGGATACATGGTGTGTTACAAGTTCACCCTACGTGAGAAGGAGATGACATATGGAATTGGTTGACCTTCGTTCCGATACCGTTACCAAACCTACACCTGAAATGCGTGAAGCCATGGCTGAGGCAGAGGTGGGAGATGATGTCTACGGCGATGACCCGACCGTAATTAAGTTACAGGAGAGAGCAGCCAAGCTTGTTGGTAAAGATGCATCTTTGTTCGTTCCCTCAGGCACGATGGGGAATTTGATATCCATCATGGTTCACTGCGCACGGGGTGAGGAGGTGATTTGCGGGGACCGCTCGCATATTTATCTGAACGAGGCAGGTGGGATGTCGGCTTTGGGTGGTGTGTATCCACATCCGGTGCAAAATCAAAAAGATGGGACGCTCCGGCTGGAAGACATACGAAATGCGATTCAGCCTGATGACCAGCATCGGACGATCACCCGCTTGATTTGCATCGAGAACACGCAAAACGTCTGCGGCGGTGTTCCATTAACAGCGGAGTATGCACAACAGGTCGGCTTGCTCGCCCGAGAGAACGGCTTGAAATTTCATGTCGATGGCGCGCGCATCTTCAATGCGGCTGCAGCATTAGACGTGGATGTGAAAGAATTGATTGCGCCTGCTGATTCGGTTATGTTTTGTTTGAGCAAGGGATTGGCATCACCGATCGGTTCGATGATAGCTGGCACGGAAGAATTCATTGCCAGGGCGTTCCGTCTGCGCAAAATGTTGGGCGGTGGAATGCGTCAGGTCGGCGTGTTGGCGGCCGCTGGTTTGATCTCGATCGATTCGATGACCACCCGACTTAAACAGGACCATGCCCGGGCGAAGAGGTTATTTGAAGGCTTGAAAAAGATATCGGGTTTAAGGGTCGAGGCGCAGCCGCTATCCAACATGGTTTACTTCAAACTGGCGGATCAGATCAAGTTGACCGAAGATGAGATCATCACTGAAATGAAAAAACGCGGTGTGCTGGTGGATTGGTCCGCACCGCGTGAGTTCCGGTTAGTAACACACTATTGGGTGGACGATGCCGGTGTTGATAAAGCGATCAAGGGTCTGGGCGAGGTGCTGGGCTGAAGTTGACTTCAGGCAAGCTCGTTCCTTAGAAGGTTTTCGAAATGAGTCACCATGGTCGGGTCGAACAGTTTGCCGGCTTCTTCCCTGATATAGGCTATCGCTTCAGCTGGCGAAATCTTATCGCGATAGGGGCGGTTGGTTGTCAAGGCGTCGAAGGTATCGACCACTGCGAACAGCCTGGCAAGTTCGGGGATCTCGGTGCCTTTCAAACCCATCGGATAACCGGAACCATCCCAGCGTTCCTGATGAAAACGGATGACCGTGATGGTATCTTCAAGAAAGGGGATTCCATTCACAATCTTTGCGCCGATGTTGGGGTGGAGTCTCATCGTCTTCCATTCATCCTCTGTTAACGGACCAGGCTTGTGGAGGATTGTGTCGCTGACACCGATCTTTCCGATATCGTGGAGCAAAGCGCCCCGCTCCAGGATTTTGAGTTGGTTCGGCGAATATCCCAGGCTTTTCCCTAGCCTGACAGCGAGTTGGGTTACGCGGGAACTGTGACCTTCCGTTTCGCGGTCGCGAGCATCAAGGGCGGATGTCAACGATGCTAGAGTCTTGTCGTAAGTTGTGGCGAGCGTATCGTATGCTGTTTTGATCTCCATTGCCTGCCGCCGGGATTCAACAAGCAGGAGCGAACGTTCCAAAGCGATCGCTGCCTGGTTTACCAAAGCTTGCAAATCATTGGGGTTCGCTGAAGATGTCGGCGTGGCTTCGTCACGGGTGTCCATCCAGATTGCGCCGTAACTGCGGATGGGGGTTTGGATGGGCAGGCAGGAACGTATGACGGATTGTTCCTGTGAAAGGTAAATAGTTTGCCCCGAGTTAACCGTGTCTTTGATGAGACTCATTGGATGTTCCGATTGGATCCGGGCACCTTCTTCGTTTATTAAGACTTCTGCAAGAACAGTTTGATCTGGATTGAGAAGCACGATCCCTGTGGATAGATTCCTACCAAGTTTGTGTGCTGTTTGGGCGATGTCAGAGGCGGCATCCTCGATGTTTTCCGCCTGGATGATCTGGTTGCTCAACCTGTAAAGCAGGGAGGTGATGCGGAGTGATGAGCGCAATTCCTGTTGGAGCCATGCGCTCTCGAATGCTCCGCCTGCCTGAATGGAGATCAGTTCGGCAAGCGATTCGTCATTCTCTGTGAAAAAGGTTCCATTCTGTTTTCCGAAGGCGAAGATTGCTCCAATGTTCACCTGATGCCAACGGATTGGGATGACAAGCAGGCTGCGTAGGTAGGAGTTGTCGAGTCTAAGGTGTGCCGTTTTTTGGTATTTCCTCACATCTCTGATGCGGAAAGGTTGGCTTGCCCTCAATGCCAGATCCGTCAATTCGTGTGAAGAAAGGGATGCAGTCAGGGAATGTATGAGCTGGGGCGCGCTGCCAGAGGACGCTTGCTGGATAAAGTTCCGTTCCTGCCCAAGTTGGATATAAATATGGGTGACCTTTGCTTCTAGTATTTCGCGAGAACTCCAGGCAACTTCTTGTGCAGTTATTTCCGGGTCGAGGGCAGATGTGAGTTGACTGCCGGTTTGCACAAGTTCCATCAAGCGATGATGGTGCCCCGAACGTTCCCAGGCACGGGTCAACTCTCCAGCTGCTGTTTCGATCATACTGATCTCGACACTGCCAAACGCGTTGAGTTTTTCGTTATATAGAGTAAGCATACCGGTGATATGTCCGTTAAGGGTCAACGGTGCCGCCACCATGGAATGGTCTTTTTCATCGTGGAAGGCTATGAAATCCTTCTCCGCTTGAATATCGTTCACGATTTGGGTTTTCCGCTGGCGGTATGCTCGTCCGATCACACCATGCGTCTCATCTTGTTTGTAGACTTCCTTTCCCAGATTTGTCTGGCGCCCGGCGGATGCAATAAGGCTAAATTGACTTGATTCAGAATCGTGAAGAAATACCATGACGAGCGAGCAGTTGAGCGCCCTTTCGATGGTTTGTACAGTCAATTGAGCGGATACCGGCTGATCGAGCTGGTTCTCGAGTTGTTTACTAAGCTCGAGTAACAAGGTTAGTTGTGCGTTTCGTTTTTTCTCAATAGCCGTTTGTTTCAACAAAGTGGCGATTCGATCAGCCTGAATCCGTCCGCGGATTCCCTCCGGCGTCATCATATACGGTCGGACATAACGCTCAAGGCGGCTGTTCCAATTTGCTTGTTCTCCGGGAACTTCAAGCTCGTCTGTGACGATGTCATTCCGTGATAGCTCCTGCATCAATCCGCTGGTGGTCATTATGACAGTTGTGGAGGCATAATAGATCAGTGCGGAAAAAATCAAGAAGAAGAGAAGGCTGGCTTCTCTGGCAGGCAATAGAAAAGCGCGTGATTCCAGGATCGGGTCCAGGATGAAAAGCAGTGCCCCAAGGAAGACCAGGCTTCCCGCTTCACTGACAAAGGCTATCGTAACTATTCGGCGGCTGAGGATATCCGATTCAGGGATGATGATACGATCCCAGGAAATGAATTGCTTTAACAAAGTCATGGGGATGAGCACGACCGGGGCAATCAAATATTCGCGCCCTGGTTGGTGGATGACGAGAAGGCTAAAAACCAACCAGGGAATTACTTGCAAAGCGTTCAAAAGAAAACCGAACCGTGGTATTGACATGATGACGGTTGTGCCGCCGAGAAATGCCGTAATTAGAAACCCAGCTGCGAGGCTGGGCATAAGGAAGGGATGCCAGGCTTTCTGATACTCCATTCCTAATGTGGCGAAAATGATCCCCGCCAAAAATGTGATCAAAGAAATCGAAATGCGGGTGAAATCGATGCTCGGATTGCGGTTTATTGCCCTCGTTACGGTAACGATGATCTGGATTAATGCACCGACAGACATGGCTGCTGCGCTGATATATTGCCGGGTAATGAACAACCCAGCCGCTGCACTGATCAGCCCGAGCGGCGCGAGCGAATGGAATAAAAGCTCACGACTTTTCTTGAAACCCCATACGCAACCAGCTTGTATTGCCAGGGCAAGAACAAAACAGCCGATCCCGATCACTGAAGGGATGCCTGAGAGATAAAATTGTTTGTCGATCCCGAGTTGGTTTGGGACGAGTACCAATCCCATGCCGCAACTTTCCAGCAAGAGGGAAATAAAAAGACTGAAATTTTTATCCTGGGGGAGATTCATGCAGGCGGAGGATAGCATAAGAGTCCGAATTTTTCTACCTTTTTATAAATCCAGGCATCTGTCCGAGTTTGTGAGTAAATGCCTGTTTTGAGAAGGCTGAGTTTGGTGTGCCCTGTCAAAATGATGATGAACTCATATCTGATATAATCACCTGCGCAAACCGATTATGGGGATGCGCTTTATTATTTCTGTTTATAAGGTCATGCCAATGCAAAAATTCATCACCCTCCCACAAATAGACGAAGCCGCGGATAAGATACGCTCGCGGATATCTCTCAGCCCCAAAGTAGGAATGATCCTCGGTTCGGGACTAAACGGGTTGGCTGATTCCGTCCAGAATCCGACATTCATCCCATACACAGACCTGCCAAACTTCCCTACTTCGACGGTTTTTGGACATGTCGGGCGTTTTGTGATCGGCGAACTGGAGGGGAAATCCGTCATTGTCATGCAGGGTCGTATCCATTATTACGAAGGATACACTATGGGGGAGGTCACTCTTCCGGTTCGGGTCATGCACAGGCTTGGCGTTCACAGCCTGATCGTCACAAATGCTGCCGGCGGGGTTAATGCAGAATTCGCACCAGGTGATGTGATGTTAATCACCGACCAGTTGAATCTGATGGGTATGTCTGGGTTGAATCCGCTCATGGGGCCGAACCTCGATGAGATTGGTCCGCGGTTTCCAGATATGAGCCAGCCCTATGACCGTGACTACTGTGCTTTTGCACGCGACGTCGCCAAAGAAAAAAAGCTGGTTTTACGTGAAGGAGTATATGCGGGGCTGAGCGGTCCTTCTTTTGAATCGCCGGCAGATTTACGCTTCCTGCGCCTTGCTGGCGCCGATGCAGTGGGAATGTCCACAGTGCCGGAGGTGATAATTGCGCGGCATGGTGGGATGCGCGTGTTGGGGCTCTCCGGTGTTAGTAATAAAGCCAACCTGGATGGATCGACAATCACGACCCACGAAGAAGTGCTCGAAGCTGGCCGGATTATCACACCAAAGATCGAGACGATTGTCCGGGGTGTTCTCCGCAAGATGTAAGCGTGCGTTTCAATGGCAGACCTGTTAAAATTCCTCGATAGTTACGAGGTCTTGATTTATCTTGTCCTGGCAATTGGGGGTATGCTTTCATTTCGCTGGGCTTATCGTTCATGGCGTGAATGGCGGATCGCCGTTTACAGCTTGGAACGCGAGTTTTCATTTCGGAGACTTGCACGATCTGCTCTGATCTCATTCATGATCGTTTTTTTCTTCTGCTCTGAGTTTTTAGTGGCCTCCTTTGTGATCCCTGGGCTTCCTGCAGATTTTTTCCTCTCAACCCCCACTCTCGACCTGATCTCTACTCCTACTGGAACCCTTTCAGCTGACTTCTTAACCCAGTTCGCAAACCAGGGGCAGAGGCAAAAACCAGGAGCGGCAGGATGCACACCCGGGCAGATCGAGTTGACGTTTCCCGAGCCCGGAGACGAGATCAAAGGTGTGATCGAATTGACCGGTACTGTCAATATTCCCAATTTCGGTTTTTACAAATACGAGGTGGCTCCCAATGGTAGTGATACATGGGCGACCATCGCTGCCGGACGTACTGTGGTTGTGGATGGTTCTCTTGGTCGTTGGGATACTACCGCTCTCACACCGGGAGATTATCAATTAAGATTGGTCGTGATCGATAATCAGGGAACGGGCCTGCCGGCTTGTGTAGTACCCGTGCAGGTGATTCCCAATCAATGAAAGTGATTTAAAGCCAATGTCTGAAATCCAAATACGCCCCACAATTGCCACAGATTTGGCGCGCCTGATGGGTATTGATCACTCTGTCAAAAGCGAGTCCGTCTGGCAATTGGAAGTTCGTCGTGAGACCGGGCAGGTAACGGCGGCGTTCCGTGAAGTGCGACTGCCACGATCCATTCAGGTATCCTACCCGCATAATCATTTTTCACTTGCTGATGATTGGATCAAACGCTCGATGATGTTCACCGCAGTAATTTCCACGGAGCCGGTGGGATATATTAGCTTGTTGGAGCGGGGGACATCCTCTACGGTATGGGTCTTCGACCTCGTAACAGACCCGGCTCATCGCCGCCGCGGGTTGGCGTCCGCGTTACTGGCGGCGGGACAAGCCTGGGCTGAGTCAAGAGCGCATCGCCGATTCATACTCGAAGTCCAATCGAAAAATGTTCCGGCGATCCGTCTTGCCCAGAAATCCGGTTTCGCATTCTGCGGGTATAATGACCACTATTACATCAACAAGGATGTGGCTCTTTTCTTTGCGAAGGTCCTGAAATGAGGTAATTAAGCGCCCAACACGGGCGAATTTATTGGAAGGGCAGAATGATTAACGGTTTGCCGGAAACATTGTTGGCGGGGCTCCAGGCGATCAATCAGATCCTTACGGCGGGAATCGCCATTACGGCGTTCTCTTTGTTTCTCTATTCTCTATCGTTCAACTTACGCGACAGGGTGGCTCGTTCGTTCGCGATCATTCTGCTTTGTGTAGTTGTGGTTTTTACAACAGAAGCTTTGCAGGATGATACCGTCTCCATTCAAACCCTCGACCTGTTAATGCGCTTGCAATGGCTGGGACTTGCATTTCTCCCTGCAGCGTATCTCCACCTTTCGGATGCGTTGTTGGTGACAGCGGGACGTCCGTCACGTGGTCGCAGACGAATTGCTGTGCGGGGGATCTACGCGCTCTCTGCATTTTTTCTTATCCTTTTAGCGTTCGGTTACCTGCTTGGTCCCATCGTACCAAATGGAAAACCCGCCCCATACTTGCAACGGACGGTTTGGACGGAAGTTTTTACCGTTTATTATGTTGCGAGTCTGGTCTGGGCTGGAGTGAATTTTGCCCGCGCTTACAGATTGATGTTGACCCGTTCGGGACGACGGCGTATGTTGTACCTGATGGCTGGTGCGACCGCTCCTGCATTGGGTTCCTACCCGTATCTGCTCTTTGGGTACGAGTTGGCTGCCCGGCATCAATTCCTATTTTGGAGCGCAGCAATTGCCATCAATCTTTTGGTCGGGGCATTGGTGGTTGTTATGGCATACGCTGTTGCCTTCTTCGGCGTATCATGGCCGGACCGGGTTATTAAGAGTCGTCTGTTCAAATGGATCATGCGCGGACCTGTTGCTGCCTCTGCCACCCTTGCATTTATGACCGTGGTACGGCGAGGCGGTGAATTACTGGGCACACCTTACAGCGCGTTCGTTCCATTTACCGTTGTTGCGTCGATACTAATGATCGAACATGCCATTACTTTTGCAGCACCCCTCTGGGAGCGCTGGTTGTTTTATGGGCGTGACCGCAACGAACTGGAACTCCTTCAAAATGTTGAAGAAAGGTTGTTGACCCAAAGCGATCTCCAGCAGTTTTTAGAGTCCGTCCTTGCGGCTGTCCGTGATCATTTGCAATCACCGTCCGCGTTCGTGGCGGCTTTGGATGATGAAACCCTATTACCCATTGTGGTTGCCGGAAACCGTGGAATGATCGAGCAGGAGAGTCTGACAGAGGCACTTGAGCACGTCAATGGCGATGTCCGCCATGAATTCCAATGGGGAAATTACTGGGTGCTTCCGTTATATGCCCGTCGACGCCCCGAGATGGATCAGGATGAACTGCCGCCTTTACTGGGTTTACTTGGCGTGGCAAGGGGCGACGGGAAAACAACGATGGAACACGACCAGCGCGAATCGCTTTGGATGCTGGCGGAACGCGCCGCGCTTGCACTTGAAGATCGTCAACTGCAACAACGCGTTTTCAGGTCATTGGCAGATCTTCAACCCCAAGTGGAGATGATCCAACGGATACGTGCAGCCAGCCGTTATGATTCGCGTGCCACCTTGAATGCTGCGGCAGTCCTTGAGGAAGCCGACCTTGCAAATTGGGTGCGTGATGCATTAACCCATTACTGGGGCGGGCCTAAATTTACGAACAATCCGTTGACGAAATTGCAGGTCGTTCGCGAGCTGGCGGATAAAGAAGATGGCAATACCTCCAACGCCTTGCGCGCTCTTCTGCGGCGGGCTGTGGATGAAGTGAAGCCGCGCGGGGACCGGAAATTTACAACGGAGTGGATCTTATATAACATCCTCGAGATGAAATTCATCGAAGGGCGAAAGGTGCGCGATGTGGCGGCAAGACTTGCCATGTCTGAAGCCGACTTGTATCGAAAGCAGCGGGTCGCGATCGAAGCCGTTGCAAAAGCGATCATGGAAATGGAAATGAACCAGTTGGAAAGATGATTTTTATTAACTTTAGCCCGATCCAAATTCCCGGGATATCGAGGGCAACCCGGGGCTTCGAATCGGACATTTATTTATCAAGGAGGCAGCAATGGCAAACGACAAAGTAATCACGGAGGGGAACATGCCAGGCACTGACGAAGGCTGGTGGGAATCGGTGCTTGCAGAAGAGAATCGGTATTCAGGGCTGGTTGCGCGTGGGGGCGCACCCAAACCCGAGGTCCGGAAGGAGGCGGAAAAAGAATCTTCCGGGGATGAGAAAACTGTTGACTGGCATCTCATCAAGGACCTTTATATGAATGACCGGATTGTTGAACTTACAGTGATGGGGCATAATCGCGGAGGTTTGTTGGTGGAAGGAGGCGGGTTGTTCGGTTTCGTTCCCTTCTCCCACCTCATTGAACTTGCCGGGCGGGAGGATCAGCAGCGCGCGCAGAACCTCGAGCCTTTTGTCGGCAGGACCCTGCGTTTGAAGGTCATTGAATGTGTGCCCGAAGACGGACGGGTGGTCTTTTCTGAACGGGCTGCCCAAAGCGAACCTGGCAAACGGGCTGAACTTTTTCATTCCCTGCATGCCGGCCAACGTGCGCGTGGTACTGTCACCAACATCACCGACTTTGGCGTTTTTGTCGACCTTGGCGGCGTGGAAGGATTGATTCATATTTCAGAATTATCGTGGGGACGCGTTACGCATCCGTCGCAGTATGTTAGATTAGGCGGCGATATCGAAGTCCAGGTGCTTGACCTTGCTCCAGAGCGCTGTCGGGTGGCGTTGAGTTTGAAGCGGCTATTGCCGAATCCCTGGGTGAATGCCGATCAGCAGTTCCCGATAGGTTCCGTGCATAGTGCCACGATCACCAGTGTGCTTTCCTATGGTGTGTTCGCCCGTCTCGATCAATTTGGCGTGGAGGGTTTGGTACATGCTTCCGAGATTGACCGCGATGAAGGTGTGGCATTAAAGGATTTACTATCCGAAGGTCAGTCCATTCAATTACGGGTCTTGCATCTCGACCCTATGCATCACAGGCTCGGTTTCAGTATGAGGATCCATTAGTCGATGTCCAGATCAGACAGGGGTCAGCGCCGGTTTCAGCAGGAGGAACTTTCTCCGCGCAATGACTGGCTCGAACGCCTTGCACGGTTCAATACGCGATTCGGACACTTCCTGCGTGATATCGCCGGTGTATTCCTGGTTGCCTTTGCCGTCATGGTGCTCCTTGCGATTTGGGAAATAACCGAAGGCGGGTTCTTGACTCCGATTGCAAATATCTTGCGCACCTGGTTTGGATGGGGGAGCGTTTTGATCCTCTTCGGGATAGGATACATTGGATTTTTCCTTCTCCAACGCGACCAGACCTCCCTTCGCTGGGGTAGGATCATTGCCCTTGAGCTCGCCTCGCTGCTAACCCTTGGCTTGTTTGCTGTTTCGAGTAACAATGATCTCTTCCGAGCCGAGTCCGGGATGGATGGCGGCCGTTTGGGTTGGGGGATCGTGCGCCTGCTTTGGCAGTATATGGGGAAATTCGCTGGCACGTTTGTCTTGTTCCTTCTCTGGCTGCTTGCCATTGCCACCGGATTTGGTCTATGGGCAAAACTGGAATCCTGGCTGATAAAAATTGCGGGCGACCAGGCACCGATGATCGTTGCCACCCCTGTGCCTGAAAATCAGAAAGAACCCGAAGCACAGGTAAAGACTCCAACACCCAAGAAGAAAGCGCAGCCCCTCCCGCCTGAATTCCGAACGCAACTCAAGCCTGCGGAAAAGAAGCAGGAAAAGGCGCTCAAACCTCCACCGCGCGGCGAGGATCTGCCCCCACTCAGCATCCTGCTTGGCGATTCCGCTGTCAGGGCTGATGAGCGAACCATCAACCAAACTGCCGGTCTTATCATGAAAACCCTTTCTGAGTTTGGCATCCCTGCCACGGTGATCGGATATCGAGTCGGTCCGGCAGTGACGCAGTTCGCCGTCCAGCCCGGTTTCATCAAGAAAGGCAATGAAGAAGAAGATGCCCAGCAAATGAAGGTACGTGTTGCCCAGATCGCTTCCTTGGAAAAGGATCTCGCGCTTGCCTTGTCTGCCCAACGCTTGCGCATCGAAGCGCCAGTGCCAGGCAAACCTTATGTCGGCATCGAGGTCCCGAATACCAATACATCTGTTGTACGATTGCGCGCATTGATGGAGGCAGACGAGTTTTACAAGGTCGGCGCTCCTTTGACGATCGCGCTTGGCCGCGACGTCTCAGGTAATCCGCTCATGGCAGATCTGGCGCGGATGCCACACCTTTTGATTGCCGGCGCAACAGGCTCAGGAAAGTCGGTGTGTATCACCTCCATTGCGGCCTGTCTCGCAATGAATAACACGCCTGAAGAATTGCGCATGGTCATGATCGACTCCAAGATGGTCGAGTTGATTCGTTTCAATGGGCTGCCTCACCTTTATGGCAAAGTGGAAACCAACCTTGACCGCATCCTCGGTGTATTGCGCTGGGTGGTGGTGGAGATGGAACACCGTTATCGCCTGCTCGAAGCTATGCATGCCCGCGACCTGAACTCGTACAATAAAAAAGTATCGCGTTCCGCGGATGGGCAGCCATTGCCCCGCATTGTCGTAATGATCGACGAACTTGCTGATTTAATGATGTCTGCTCCTGACCAGACGGAACACAACCTTGTCCGTTTGGCACAAATGGCACGCGCCACAGGTATTCATCTTGTGGTCGCCACCCAGCGCCCATCGACGGATGTAGTGACGGGACTGATCAAAGCCAACTTTCCAGCGAGGCTTGCTTTTGCGGTTGCCTCCAGCATCGATAGTCGCGTTATCCTCGATTATACCGGCGCAGAATCTTTGCTCGGGCGAGGTGATATGCTTTTCCTTAATCCCGAGGTTGGTAACCCTATGCGTGCCCAGGGCGTTTTGATCACGGATATGGAGATTGAACGCCTGATCTCACACTGGCAAAAGAATACGGACATTGCCGCCGAAGATGTTCCGCCCTGGGAGACTCTCCTCAAAGAACCTGACGAAGATGAAGATGACGGATTGGTGGAACAGGCGGTTTCGATTGTGCGTCAGCAGCAGCGTGCCTCGGCATCCATGCTTCAGCGCAGACTCCGAATTGGGTATCCGCGCGCGGCACGCCTGCTCGACCAGCTCGAAGCGATGGGCGTAGTCGGTCCCTCACAAGGTGGCGGCAAGGAACGTGAGGTATTGATCCGCGAAGAGGATGAGCTGTCCGATGATGGAAACAAATAATTAATTATTGCATTGAACCCTCGAACGGTACATGCCGACGAGGCGAATAAAACCTGGATACTATTTTAGCAATGGACACAAAACAAACATTTTCCGACCGGGCAAGGGTCTTATTTAAAGGGATTCTCGATCCCATTGGCGCATTCTTGAACCGCCTGGGATTGACCCCGAATACAATAACATTGTTGGGTTTGGCAGGTACGACGGTTGGGGCGTATGTTATCGCCCAGGGAAAGATGACGACCGGGGCTTTTATCCTGCTCGCTTCTGTATTGGTGGACGCTTTCGATGGGACAATGGCAAGGTTGCGTGGTGAACCCAGCGATTTTGGCGCTTTTGTCGATTCGGTCAGTGACCGCTATGCGGAACTGGTCACTTTTGGCGGTCTTCTATATTATTTTCTGACCCAAAACGATTATCCGGGAGTGACCATATCTTTTCTCGCAGCGGCTGGGTCAGTGTTGGTTTCGTATGTCAAAGCTCGTGCAGAGGGATTGGGTTTCACTGCAAAAGTCGGTATCCTTACAAGACTCGAACGTTATCTCGTCCTGATCCCTTTACTTGTTTTCAACCAACCATTTATTGCAGTTGTCGCTATCGCGTTGTTGGCAAATTTTACTGCTTATCAACGCATCCTTCATGTCCGCGCACAGGGACGTGAAAGGATCAACCGCATGAAAGAATCGAAGAATTGATGGATGGTGTTTCGTTAGGGCCGTTGTTCCTGCGCTGGAACGGGTTGTTGATCGCATTTGGCATTTCCATTGGAGCATTAATCGCCGCTCTTGAAGCCAGGCGGCGCACCGGCGAGGCGGAGATCATATATCATCTTTTTTTGCCTTTATTGACTTGGGGATGGATCGGCTCACGGCTCTGGCATATTCTGACCCCGCCTCTTTCCTCCGTTCAGCTTGGTCTTACAGCTGTGCATTATCTATCTCACCCGCTCGATATCCTCTCGTTCTGGACGGGTGGTTTTGGTATTCCTGGTGCCATATTAGGTGTGACAATTGCTCTTTATATCGTTTGTCGCAAAGATAGGCTTCCTTTTGGAAAAGTAGCAGACGTTTTGGCTCCGGGAATCGCTGTAGCGCATTTGATCGGGCGGATGGGGAATTATTTCAACCATGAATTGTATGGTTTCCCTACGAACCTGCCATGGGCGATTTTTATCCCGGCGGAGAACCGTCTAGTTGGATACGAAAAGATGGAGTATTTCCATCCGCTATATGCCTACGAGATGATTCTTCTCGCCGTTCTGAGCGCGATTATTTTTTGGCTTTCCAATGGAAAGTTGAATGACCACTTAAAGTCAGGGGAGCTTTGCCTTGTTTACCTCGGCGGTTATTCGATCATTCGAATTCTTCTCGAGTTCCTCCGCCTGGATGTTGCTCTTGTCAATGGCGTGAATGCGAACCAGGTGTTTTTTACGATAACCTTCCTCTTGAGTATATTGTTCCTCATCCGCGGGCGGCGGGCGCGGGTTTTGTAAGGCATTTGAGAAGGTGCCGAAGGGGGATGAAGAATAAAATTAAGCAGTGACCGTAAAAGGAAATTTCTATGATTGAAACACAAGACCTGAGTAAGCAATTCCATGATTTTATGGCTGTTGAAGGTGTGAATTTGTCCATTCAGTCCGGGCAGATTCTGGCATTACTGGGCCAGAACGGTGCCGGGAAGACAACCACGGTGCGTATGTTGACAGCGCTTTTACAACCGACTCGTGGTACGGCACGCGTTGCCGGGTTTGACGTTACCAGAAATGGGCATGACGTACGCGCTGCAGTGGGTGTGTTGACAGAACATCATGGCTTGTACATGCGCATGACCGGTGAAGAGTACATGGATTTCTTCGGTCAGGTTTATCACCTCGACCCCGTTCATCGTAAGGCACGCCTGGAGGGATTGCTTGAATACTTTGGTCTGGCAGAAGCAGCAAAGCGACGCATCGGTGAATACTCGAAAGGGATGCGGCAAAAACTCGCTCTGGCACGCGCCCTAATGCACGATCCCGGCGTATTGCTGCTCGACGAACCTACATCCGCCATGGATCCGGAATCTGCGCGGCTGGTAAGGGATGAGATCGCTCGTTTGAAATCTGCCAAGCGGACAATCATGCTTTGCTCGCACAACCTCACCGAAGTGGAATTGCTGGCGGATAAGATCGCCATCATTTATCGGGGGCGGATTCTAATTCAAGGAAGTTTGGACGAATTGAAACGGGAGGTGTTCGGTGCCCCTGAATACATCGGTCAATTCGCTGAAACCTGGGATGTCATCGATCTGGAACTGCCCAAGGGTGTGGAAATGCTCGAGAAAACTGCCACCCATTTCAAGGTCCGCGTGGAAGCGCCCGGCGAGTCAAATCCTTTGTTGCTGAAACGGTTGGCGGACGCATCTGCCCCCTTGGTATCGTTTCAAGAAGAAGAGCGCACCCTCGAACAGGTTTATTTGAAGGTAATGGCGGCGGCGAGAGGAAAAGAAAATGTTCACTAAACTTCGACCCGTGTGGCTTCTGGCGCGGCGTGAACTGCGTGATCAATTCCGCGACTGGCGTGTTCTGCTTCCCATGATCATCCTGACCCTGGGGTTTCCATTCCTCATGAATGAGTTTGCTCGAGAGTCCGTTGATTTCATCAATCAGTACAATGCAAATCTAGTGATCGACCGGCTTGTGCCGATCTCGATCATGATCATAGGATTTTTCCCGATCACGGTATCGCTGGTGGTTGCCTTGGAATCGTTTGTTGGAGAAAAAGAGCGCGGTACTATAGAACCTCTCCTAACCGCCCCGTTCGATGATTGGCAGTTGTATTTTGGAAAATTACTTGTTGGTGCTGTTACACCGCTTGTGGCGAGTTATACGTCCATTGGGTTGTACCTCTGGATGATCTATCGCCAGGGTTTGACCTTTCCGGATGGGATGGTGATGCTGCAGTTATTCCTTTTGACCTCGGCACATGCAGTATTAATGGTCAGCGCTGCGATCGTGATCTCCGTACAATCCACGTCTGTAAAAGCGGCGAATCTTTTGGCTTCGTTTATCGTGATTCCCGTGGCGATCCTGATGCAGGGCGAAGCGGTCATGTTGTTTTGGGGGAATGAGACGGTCCTCTGGCTGGGAATCGCTGGAGTGCTTATCATTTCGGTGTTGCTCATCCGGGTGGGAATTGCGCATTTCGAGCGCGAGTATTTGCTTGGGCGTGAGATCGATACACTAAACCTCAAGTGGGTGTTGCGAACTTTTTGGAGGTATTTCAGGGGGGGCGCTTCTTCACTACTGGAGTGGTATGCAGGTACTGTAAGAGACTCATTGAGACGGGTGGCGCCAGCATTATTATTGATCGCCTTGCTTGCTGTCATTACAGTAGGCATCAGTTATAAGTGGACGATCGATAATGCGTCTGAAACAATTGCAAAGGCTTCTTCGAAAGACCTCACAGAGATGAGGAAAAATATCGGCGAACTTCCCGACCTTGCTGCCGTACAGCAGCATATCAGCGCCCCATTTCTTTTCCTGAACAATACCCGTTCCATGGTGGTCATTTTACTCGCTGGGTTGACCTCATTCAGCGTCCTGGGCGTGATGATCTACATGCTAAACATCGCCTTGATCGGAGGTGTTTATGCCCTTTTGGAACTACTAGGCATTTCACCGTTGCCGATATTTCTTGCAGGTATCCTCCCGCACGGGATCTTTGAACTACCTGCTTTGATGATCGGGAGCGCGGTCGTGCTTTACATAGGGGCTGTATTCGTCACTCCGCAGACAGGCAAATCGATGGGTGAGGTGGTGGTCGAGATGCTGGCGGATTGGGCGAAGATATTCCTCGGTGTAGTGGCCCCGCTGCTTGCGCTTGCAGCACTGATTGAAGCTTATATCACTCCCTTTTTATTGCTGCGCGTACTCGGAAATTGAACTTGATTGTGTAGGGTTCGGCAAAACCGGCGGGAAAATAAACCGCCGGCTTTTACGTTCCAGCAATTAACAAGAGGCGGATTCTGGATTAAGATGTAGGCATGGCAAAGGTCATCATCCTCGGGGCGTCGAACGCAATTCCGACAGCGGAAAGTGAAAATACCCATATGGTCATTGTGGGTGACGAGAGAACCGTGCTTGTCGATTCGGTCAGCAATCCCATCCTGCGGCTCGAACAAGCCGGTTTGGATTTCAACGAGTTGACTGACATTATCGTGACCCATTTTCACCCCGATCATGTCTCCGGCGTACCACTCCTACTCATGGATATGTGGCTGATGGGCAGGCAAAAACCGTTGAATATCTACGGGCTGCATTACACTCTTGACCGGCTTGAAGACTTGATGGGATTCTACAACTGGTCTGAATGGCCGGATTTTTTTCCCGTAGTATTTTACCGGCTCCCTACGAAGGAGATGACCCCTGTCCTTGCCTGTCCTGAGTTTTCCATCAAAGCCTCGCCGGTGCATCATATGATCCCCAACATTGGGCTGCGGGTCGAATTCACCCGGAATAACAAGGTTATGGCATATTCGTGCGACACCGAACCGTGTAGCGAGGTCGTCCGGCTGAGCGATGGGGCGGATGTATTGATCCACGAAGCGACCGGGGAATCCCCCGGTCATTCTTCGGCAGCACAAGCCGGAGAGATTGCTACAAAAGCCGAGGTAGGTCAACTCTATCTCATCCACTATCCCACAGGTAGGTTTGCAAAAGGCGACCCGGCAGGGGAGGCGTCGACAAAATATCGGGGAGAGATAAAACTCGCCAAAGATTTTATGACCCTTGAGTTTTGAGATTGCAATTCTGATGAAGAATGTACGTTTCTATAATATAAAAACCCCCTCGCATTGAGAGGATTTTGCGTTACCAGCCTTTGACGTACGGCTCCCACTCCCGATTATCGGAGAGATGTTTGCCAAAGATATAAGAGGCGTCTGCGGGCGGCTCTTTGGGAATGTGCAGGAGTTTCATGTGCGCTTCCTCAACTTTGCGTCCACCTTTGCGATGATTGCAGGTGGAACATGCCGTCACCAGGTTTGTCCAAATATGTCTTCCGCCCATGTGCCGCGGAATGACGTGATCAATTGTCAGGCTTCCTTCATGTTTGCCGCAATACTGGCAGGTATAATTGTCGCGCCTGAATACTTCGCGGCGCGTTAATTTGACGCGTGGGCGCGGACGATGTATTTGCGCTTCCAACCGAATGACCGATGGACGAGGAATGAGTTGTGTGATGGTGCGGATGTGTCCGCGTCCATTGGCGATCATACCGGCTTTACCCGCAAGGATCAAAGTCACTGCCCGTCGCGTTGTGCATACGTGGATCGGCTCAAAATTTGCATTGAGCACCAATACGGGTTCGTTCATAAGGGTCCGATAATCTGCGTGATTATACATCCAGAATGTTAATTCGGTGGATGAGTGCATTGGTGTATCATTGCAGGAGTAATGATGAATATACTTATTGCTGGCGGTTCAGGTCTTCTGGGAGGCGCCCTTAGACGATCACTGCTCGATGATGGGCACAAGGTACGTGCACTATCACGCAAAGGCGGCGCAGACACCGTAAAGTGGGATGGAAAGACCACAAAAGGGTGGGGGCACCTTGTCAATGGAGCGGATGCTGTTGTTTTGTTGACCGGGCAAAGCATGGCCACTTGGCCTTGGACGCCTACCCGGAAAAAGGCTTTTGAAGATTCTCGCATCCTTCCTGGGCTCGCGTTGAGTCAAGCCATTCGAGAGGCGGAGCGCCGCCCAAGTCTTTTCCTCCAATTTTCCGGTATCAACTATTATGGTTTACACGGAGAGCTTGCAGATGAGGCAACTCTGCCGGGCGATGATTATCTTGCTCAATTGGCAGTCAACTGGGAGAATGCCACAAAATCGCTTGATGATCTAGGCGTGAGGCGTCTTGTCTTACGGACCTCAGTCGTTCTTGCGAAGGAGAACCCCATCATGGTGTTAATGACCCTGCCATTTAGGATGTTTGTCGGCGGGCAGATCGGTTCAGGGAAGCAGGCATTCCCATGGATTCACATCCGGGATTGGGTCGGTGCTGTTCGGCATTTGATGGCGGAGGATAAATATCGGGGCGCATACAACCTGGTCGCTCCGACACAGACATCCCTGCTCGAGTTCACCAGGGAAATAGCCCGGGTTTTGGATCGCCCGCATTGGTTCCCCGTACCTGATGTTTTATTACGGAACGTTTTAGGCGAAATGAGCGTCATGATCCTTGACGGAAGATTTTCGCATCCTAAACGATTGCTCGAGTCCGGGTACGAGTTCCGTTTTCCGGGTCCGCGTGATGCGCTGACCGATTTGTACGGTTAAACCAAAGGAGAAATTAAGCTCATGAAGAAAATTCCCATACTTTTATTACTTCTGCTGGTTGCATGCAGATCTGCGCCTGATTCACAGATTGTCCTGCCCAGCCTTTTACCAACGGCTACGGCATTTATCGATTCGTCCTACCCAACAGCACAGGCAAATGTGGGAATTGCCCAGCAAAGTGCAGCCGGAATCAATGTCAATGTAAACCGCGCCTGGGTGGAGGGAAAAAATATCAATGCGGATGTTTGCTATACCCTTCCCGATGCATCAGATTGGTCCATCTGGGCGGCGAGTCTGACATATGGTGGGATCTTCCTGCAGGAGTATGGCACCACCCTTGTCAACTTGCAGGAAGCTGCGAATGGACAGCCCGGTTTGCGCTGCGACACTCTCACATTTGTTGTTGCTCCAGATGCCGATTTATCCAACGCGATTATAACGATCGATGCTATTGCTGCGGCTCCACAACCTGAGGATTACTGTGCTTTGTACATGCCGAAGATTCAACAAGCAATGCTCGAAAGAGGGACGGGCATCTCGGTTGACTGTTTGGATGTCAACGGTGCTTTGACCATGCAGATCATTTCCAAGCCTGCTGAAATGTCTCAGGAACAGGCGGAGCAGATCATCTATAACGATGAGTTCTACACCGTGCGCGGACCGTGGACCTTCCCGATCAATTTGTCGCCATAAAAATCCTGTTGTATAATACCGGCATGCTTTACGAAATCTTTGCCGATCGCTACTATTATTACCAGTATCCCTAGCCAGTTGCGATGGTGTGAATGGAACGCGCCCCATCATCGCGGGCGCGTTTTTGTTTAGAAGATTACGGCCCCCGGGTCTTATTTGAGGAGAAGCGAATGAACATTGACGAACAGGTTGAATTATTGATGCAGGGTACGGATTATGGAGACGAAGAGCTTCAGAAGAATATGGCGAAGGAGCTTCGCGAACGCTTGATGCTTTCTGAAAAAGAAAAGTGTCCGCTTCGTGTATATTGTGGGTACGATCCGACATCCACGGATCTGCACCTCGGACATACCATCTCCATGCGTAAATTGCGTCAGTTTCAGGACCTTGGGCACGAAGTGACTTTTCTGATCGGAAACTACACTGCCTTGGTGGGCGACCCTTCTGATAAGAATAAGGCGCGCCCGGTCTTAACCCAGGAACAGGTAGCAGACAACGCAAAAACCTATGCGGAACAGGCATTCCGCGTGCTTGATCAATCAAAAACGAAAATCCGATATAACGGCGAATGGCTTGGCGAGCTCTCGTTGGTCGACCTAATCAAACTCGGACAAAATTTCACCGTCCAGCAGTTTTTGGCGCGTGAGAACTTCGCCAAACGGCTTGAGAAAGGTGAACCGATCTTTCTTCACGAAACCTTTTACGCGTTGATGCAAGGCTATGACGCCGCTGCCATGCAAACGGATGTTCAGGTCGGCGGGTCAGACCAGCTATTCAACATCATCGTCGCTGGGCGCAAACTTCAAGAAGCGTTGGGTCAAAAACCCTTGGTGGGTATCATTACCGGCATTCTTCCAGGCACGGATGGTCAACAAAGGATGTCAAAATCCACGGGAAATATTGTTCCGATAAACACCGGCGCTGATGATATGTTCGGCAAATTGATGTCTGTCCCGGATTCAGCAATGGGAACCTACATGCGCCTTGTAACACGCTTCACTCCGCACGAGATCGCCCAGACCGAGAAAGATATTGCGTCCGGGTCTCTTCATCCGCGTGATGCGAAGATGAAGATGGCAAAGGAGATCACCAGTATCTTTTATTCGAATGATGAAGCGGATGCCGCGCAAGGCCATTTCATCAAGATGTTTCAGCAGAAGGAAGCCCCGGATGAAATGCCAGAATACAGTTTGCAGTATGGTCAAACCGTTGTCGATGTCATTCTCGCTGCAGGCATGGCGGAAAGCAAAAGTAAAGCACGTCAATTGATCGACCAGAAGGGTGTCCGTCTCGATGGAGAAGTGCTCGAGCGCGGTGATGCAGTTTTTCCCCACGCCGGTGTTTTGCAGGTCGGGAAGCGCCGTTTTGTTCGGGTGAAATAAGTTTGTTGGATTCATAAGGGTGAACAAAAAAACAGACCCGCAAAGAGTCTGTTTTTTTGTTGAGGCGTCGACGGGATTTGAACCCGTGATGAGGGTTTTGCAGACCCTTGCCTTACCACTTGGCCACGACGCCTTATAAACAA
>CAZYLM010000012.1:0-27361 GCA_964648645.1 uncultured Anaerolinea sp. | reverse complement strand
CCTGCACCTTCGGGTCAATGGAGTGCTCGAGCCAGAGGTAGGCACAGGTGGGGTGTGGTGCATTCGCGGCCATCATGGTGGTGTCTGCCCAGCCGGTAGCACCTTCGGATGGGACAACACTCTCAATCGGCGCTCCCTCACCTTTCAGAACGTTTACTTGAAGCGGCCACGAGGAAGATGCCACGAATCCTTCTGTTTTGAAATCTTCAATCTGAACAAGATAATCACCCCAATATTTGGGGGTAATTTCACGTTGGGCGCTGAGCAACTCCAAAGCAGCGGCAAATTGCTCTTCGTTCAATTCATAGGGGTCTTCGATGCCCAATTCGGGCTTGGTGGCTTTCAAATACAAAGCAGCATCGGCAATGTAGATCGGGCCGGAGTAGGCTTGAACACGATCCTTGTTGGATTTTCCATCAGGCAGGGTCTGCTCTTCGAAGACAACATTCCAGGAGGTGGGTGCCTCAGGGAAGACTTCGGTGTTGTACATCAACACATTCGGACCCCACTGATAAGGAACGCCATAATGCTTTCCATCGACCGTATGCCATGGGGCATTCTGCAGGCGTTCGTCGACCGCGCTGTAAGACGGGATCTTGGTGACATCGACTTCCTGAACAACGCCGCCAAAGATCATACGGAGGCTGGAATCTCCTGAAGCTGTCACCAGATCGTACTCGCCGGTTGACATTAATTGAACCATTTCATCAGATGTGGCAGCGTCCTTGACAGTGACTTTGCAGCCTGTTTCGGCCTCAAAGCCGGTCACCCAGTCATAGGCGGCATCATTCGCCCCACGCTCGATGTAACCAGGCCAGGCAACGATTGCCACTTCGCCTTCGCCGGCGCTCGCTGCGGGAGCTTCTGTTGCGGCCGCTTCGGTCGCTGCAGGAGCCTCAGTAGCTGCTGCTTCTGTCGCTGCAGGGGCTTCGGTCGCAGGTGCACCGCCGCCGCATGCAGATAGCACGAGGCTCGCAAATACGAATACGACCATCAATTTGAATGCGAACTTATTCATTCTCTCTCCTTTGAGTTGAATGGATTCGGATCGACCGCCACCGAAAACAAAATGCCGCCTTTTCGGAACACAACACAAATGGGTTAGAAATCCGAATCGGACAGCGCGTTGATGGCTCTTGTCGAAGTTTGCGCATTATAACGGTTTTGGATGACCCGTCAATATGAAAATTCCGATACCGACAGCCTGCGGCTCCTTCCAGTCCTGGGTTTGCTCCCATCGATCAGGCAGAACCTCGCCGGAGACCTACGCTCCCTCACGGTATAATTCGGTCATCCAATTCCGGAGGAACCTGTGACCGACCTGCCCATCTTTCCGCTGACAGACGAACATAAAATGTTGCGCGATGCCGCCCGAGATTTTGCACAAAAAGAGATCGCACCCATCGCCGCAGATTTCGACGAAAGCGGAGAATTCCCCCGTGCCAGCATCAAGAAAATGGGAGAACTTGGCTTTATGGGCATCGAGGTCCCCGAGCAATATGGCGGCTCCGGCATGGATGCGTTGGCATACATCCTCGCACTTGAAGAGATCTGCAAAGTAGATGCCTCTCACGGCGTCATCATGTCAGTGAATAACTCGCTGTATTGTCACGGCATATTGAAATTTGGGACAGAAGATCAAAAGAAAAAATTCCTGACCCCCATTGCCTCTGGCAAAGCCATCGGTGCGTACTCTCTGACAGAACCGCAGAGCGGCTCGGATGCAGGGACGATGCGCAGCCGCGCAATCCGCGATGGAGATTCCTACATTTTGAATGGACGCAAATCCTGGGTTACCAGCGGACCAGTAGCAGACCACTTTGTCGTTTTCATGATGACCGACCCGGAGAAAAAACAAAAAGGAGTCTCTGCTTTCCTTGTGGAGGGTAAGACCCCCGGTTTATCCCGCGGTAAGAAAGAACCCAAACTTGGAATCCGTGCATCTGCTACAAGCGAGCTGCTCTTTGAAGATTGCCGGGTTCCTGCCGAAAACCGCCTTGGCGCGGAAGGCGAAGGCTTCAAGATCGCCATGACCGTCCTTGATGCGGGCCGTATCGGCATCGCCACACAAGCGCTTGGGATCGCCGAAGCCGCCTACGAGGCCGCGAGACAATATGCGGGCCAGCGTGAGGCGTTTGGTCAACCCATCGGTCAATTCCAAGGGACCGGATTCAAGCTTGCTGACATGAAGACCCGCATCGAAGCTTCGCGATTATTGATCTACAATGCGGCTCTCGCAAAAGAGAGGTCAAAGCACTCCGGCGGTAGATACTCGCTGGAAGCGTCCATGGCAAAACTCTTTGCATCAGAAACTGCCATGTATGTGACGCATCAGGCAGTCCAGATCCATGGTGGCATCGGCTACAGCAAGGAACTGCCAATAGAACGCTACTTCCGCGACGCAAAGATCACCGAGATCTACGAAGGTACAAGCGAAATCCAGAGACTGGTCATCTCCAGGCTCGAGCTGGAGAACAAATAAGGTTATATGGAACTTACTCCTATATGGTCTCTGATTCCGGTTACCGCAGCAATAGCCTTGAGTCTGCTTCTGCTGGTAGTAGCTCGCCGATATCACTGGAAAAACACAGACTCTGAAATCGAACCGACGGATGAGCCCAAATCTGCTTCATCGCTCCCCGATGGCGATCTAAAGAGCAGGCTTTTTTCCTTATTTGATACCTACCGCCGCGAAGCCATCCTTCTCGCGGTCTTTCTTGTCATTCTGATCTTTGCTTTATTATCGTCTCCTGTCGAACTGAGGGGTACTTTCACCAAGAGTCCCGGCGAAGTGACCAGTCCTTTTTATTTCGTCCATTGGCAGCGTAACCACCTGATCTTCTACTACCACGAATCCGCTACTGCGAGCAATATCGTCACAGGCATGCTCGCGCTCGGGCTGGCTGTTTTTGCATTGATCAAGAAGTCACCCAGAAAAATCAGAACCGCGCTTCTTTGGAGTTTTATGGCATTGGCCGGCAGCGCGCAATGGATGATCTCAGGGCAGATACAATTTGCGGCCGGTGTGGCGCTATACCTGCTCGCTGCCGGAGGGTTCCTTTTCTGGAGTTTGATCAACAACGCCGACCTCTGCACAGATATTGATGGTCCCCAACCTCTTTCGAAAAACTGGGAGGTTGCCCTCGTTGTTCTCATCATCGCTCTCGCCACCTTCGGGCGCATGTATCAACTAAAGACCTTCCCTTACGGCATTGAAGGTGATGAGGCCAAATGGACCGCTGAAGTGGTCTGGCTCGGGGTGCGTGGAGAAGTTGACCTTAGCGGTCTCTACCACCGCGACTCGCTCCCTGTTAGTTTCTTCATGCAAACCCTGTTTCACCGCCTGATGGGTCCTTCCCTTTTTGCCGCGCGGTTCGAAGTTGCATTATTCAGTGTTATCGCGACCTTCATCTTATATTTATTAATCCGGCGTATTGCCGCCATGCAAATTGCCCTGCTTGCCTCGTGGCTGCTAAGTGCATCCATTTTCGACATCAGCGCAAGCCGGCTCTCAAATGTAGAAAGCCACGTCAAAATCTGGCCTATTCTTGCCCTGACGTTACTGGCATGGGCTATACACAAAAAACATTGGACGAATTATGCCATCGCCGGAACTGCACTCGCACTTGGACTACTGACGTATGACACAGTCTGGCCTATTGGGCTTGTAGTATTGATCATAGCCATTATGGAATCCGCCCGGCAAAAGGAAAATTTCCGGTCTGCCGTTCTTAACATTATGGCGCTACTTGCCCCAACCCTCCTCATCATGCCGTTCATCATCCCTTACATGACAGGCAGGTTTTCCTATTATGAATTCGCCGACCGCAATTGGGAGGAAGGACTGACCGTCTTTTGGACTCAGTTCCAACAAGTCCTTTCAAACTGGTACGAGCATCTTTCAGAGGATTTTCTCTATAATCGAAATGGACCGCTATTAAATGCGTTTCTCCTTCCCTGGCTGACTTTTGGCTTTGTTGCAGCGATCGCCACAATGCGCCGCCGCCTCTCCCTTTGGACGGTGCTGTGGGTGCTCATGGTCATCTTCCCCATCCCGATCGCAGCTCACTCTCCCTTCGGACGAGTCTATTACCCCGCCCTGCCAGGTGTTTATATCCTGGTCGCAATCGGCATGTACGTATTCAGCCGTGAAAGCCTGAGAGGCCTCGGTCCCGATTTCCAACCGTTGATCGCTGTTGTTTCACTGGCTGTTCTTTTCTGGCTCCCCATTTTCAATCTTTACATTTACTTCAACGAAGTGGTTGATTTTTCAGACAGGCAAATGCGACGCGAGATCGCCGAAATAACGGGCGAAGTTGCCAGTGAAGACAACCTCATTGTGCTGGCTTCCGTTCCCTCAGCGAACGAAGCGCTCAACAACGAGTACCAGATGATCGAACTCTTTATGATGAAAAACCTGCCGCTCGATCAGATCAAGAAATCATACAAGAATGTCGCATTGGAAGATATTCTGCCAAACCTAAAGTCGATGAGCAACCGCTCGACCCGGTCGATTGTATTGGACAAAATCAGCCCGAACGAGCGGATCAAGCGCGATGCATTGACAGAGGGAATCCGCAAATGCTACCCGCAGGCGATCTGGCTTGAAGGCGATTATTTTTCGAGAGTCGACATTAATTCAGATTCGCTCAATAATCCCGCCTGCACCAGTGCCAGTTTAGTACTGTCACAGGAAACCCCTACCCTTTACCATTGGGAGCTGTCACAAGGCACGGCACACCGGGTGACAATGGCATGTGAAGTTCAAAAGATCGACCATGCCCTTCTCGAAGCAGAAACCTTCAACCCGGGGTCAGGCTGGCAGACAACTACAGCTTTTGCAACTGATTGGACAGGCCAGGGATTCTTGATGGACAATTTCGGCAGTAAACCAACCCTCTTTGATTTCGATGTAAAAGAAGGAAAGCCGGTGTACATCTGGGTGCGTTATTACAAACGTACGGTAGACACATCCCCGGCGTTCATCAGTCTGAACGGTAAAACATATTCATTCAGCGATATAAATGGAGAAAAAATCAATCAGTGGTTATGGGAACGTGTCGGTCCCTTCGATGTTGTCACAGGCACCAACACGGGAGAGATCAGCCGCCCCTACAATGATGAACCGCTTGGTTTCATGGCATTGTTCATCGACTCTCTCATGATCACGAACGAGCCCGGCTTCACGCCATCAACAGACGGTTATATTTCGATGTCCCCGCAATCCTACACCTTCCCAAACGAACTCGGTTCGGGAGATGTCGTAATGGAATTCGAACCCGGCTACTATCGCTGCACCCTCCAGGCATTCAGCCAAGAACTCAAGCTTGTAAACCCCTTGGGCAATTCAACCCTGCTATCGGATCCGATAGAGTTCAGCGTGGAGCCCTAAACACTCCGCATGACCAAAACAATTAAGAAAAAGCCCATCCGCCTGTCAATCATCACCCCGGCATTCAATGAAGGTATGCACATTCGCGAAAACCTTCTTGCCATTTACGACTCGCTCAAGGAGCTTCGTGTCGAAATCATCGCTGTCGATGACGGCAGCACAGATGACACATTCAAGGAAATCAAACGTGCTGCCAAATCAAGTCCGAGCATAAAACCGGTTCAGCTGAAATCCAATGAGGGTAAGGGCGCATCCCTGTTTCGCGGATTCGAACAAGCAGAGGGTGACATCATCATCTTTTTTGATTCCGACCTCGAGATCGCCCCTCATTACATAGTAAAATTGCTCGCCGTCATGGAGAACGAGCAAGCCGATGTGGTTGCCGGCGTGAAAGACCCCACCTCCAACCGGTTCCCGGCGCCGCGCCGGATGGCGAGCTCACTCTATCGAAACACAGTGAGATTCCTTTTTGACCTGAGCATCTCCGATACCCAAACCGGCATCAAGGCTTTCAAACGTGAGGTACTGGAAAATGCCATCCCGCGCATGAGCGTCAGCCGCTTCGCCTTCGACCTCGAGTTGCTGGTTGCTGCATCAAGGTTTGGATATAAGATCGTCGAATATCCAGTGGATGTGTCCTACGCCCGCAAAGGCGGTATGGGACGCATGAAATTTGGAGCGTTTTTTGCCACTTTCATGGATACGCTCGGCATTTACTTCCGCGCAAGTTTCTGGCGCTGGCTTGAACCAAGTGCGAGCACACAATTTTGGATGCTTCTATTTGTGCTGGGTGTCTTCCTGGCTGGTATTGGGTTTGCAAAGATCCTTTCACCCATCATCCTTCAACCAACATTGGACAGGGTTTCCTACATTATCTTTCTACGTTTCATCCCAGCTGTTGTACGCGACCCAATGCTCGCAATATCAGGGCTGCTTATCGTCCTGCTGTCTTTAATTCAATTGAACAAAAGCCTCCTAAAGGCATTCGCCCGCAAAGACCGGGGCGATCTGGCAGGCATCTTTCGCAAATGACACATACCGCCTCTTCCCTTAATCTCGAAACTGCAACCTGCCCATTATGCGGACCGGCCGCTGCGGCAGTTATCCGCTATGACTTCGACCCTTATAAAGTTGTCGATTGTTCCTCCTGCGGGTTGACTTACCTCTCCCCACGCCTCACAGAGCAAGCCATTCTTGAGCTTTACAAAGATGAGGCTTACTACAACTCAAACATCTCCGGACAAGGTTACGACGAATACATGGAGATCAGCGACAACTGGATCAAAACCTTCAGTCTGCGCTTGAAACAGATCGCACCTCATAAATCCTCAGGCAAGGTTTTGGATATCGGCTGCGGACCGGGTTACTTCCTCACTGCTGCCCAAAAACTTGGATTCGATGTTCACGGTCTTGACCCATCGGACTACATTGTGGCGCAGGCAAAAAAGACCTGGGGTAACCGGGTGCAGCTCGGTTTGATCGAATCCGCTGACTACGCGCCAGAGAGCTTCGATCTGGTTGTCGCCTTCGATACTTTCGAACACATTTATGAGCCTAAAAAATTCCTGTCCGCCATTCACCGCGTCTTGAAACCGGGCGGTGTACTCGCCATCACTACTCCCGATCCGACCAGCCCTCTGGCGAAAGTCTCTGGCAGGAATTGGGTCTCTTTTAAACTACCGGAACACATCTTTTACTGGTCGCCTGATACGCTCCGTAAAGTCCTGGGAGAAAACTATGATGTCCTTGAAGTCCGCCGCGCAGGGCAATACGCCACGCTCGGCTTCCTGTTTCGGCGTGTCTTCCAGTTAGGGAATAATCCCGGAAAACTCTTAAACGGCCTTGTCAGTATATTGAACAAGTTCAGCATCTATTCGGACAACGGTTCGATCACAGCTATCGCACGCCGGAAATAAATGGCATAAGTCAACCATGAAGGCAATTCTCTTCCACAAACATGGCGGACCGGAAGTCCTGGAATACAGTGACTTCCCGACACCTCAACCGAAAAAAGGTGAAGCCCTGGTCAAATTAAGTGCCGCCGCCCTCAACCGCATGGATGTTTTCGTCCGCAATGGATGGCCCGGATTGAAACTTGACCTCCCCCACATCAACGGTGCTGATGGCGCTGGTGAGATCATTTCATTTGGAGAAGGCACAGAAAAATCGGAGGTTGGTGAACTAAAGATTGGCGACCACGTCGTCATCAACGCCAATCTCGGATGTGGTGAGTGTGATCATTGCAAATCAGGGCGCGACAACCTTTGCAAGAACTGGCACTTACTCGGTGAGACCGTGCGCGGAACATATGCAGAGTACGTCTCCCTGCCACCCCGGCAGCTTTATAAACTACCCAAAGATTACGACCCTCATCTGTCAGTCAGTGCAGCTCTTGTCTACCAGACGGCATGGCATTCGATGGTCAAACGAGGTGGGGTAAAGGCCGGAGAAACAGTGGCAATTGTCGGCGCAGGAGGAGGCGTGAACTCTGCGTCCATCCAGGTTGCCAAGTACCTTGGGGCCAGGGTCATCGTCATCGGTTCAAATTCTAAGAAACTCGAAAAAGCTCAATCCATTGGCGCAGATTTGATGATCGACCGGTCACGGGAGGAAGATTGGTCAAAAGCGGTTTTTGTTGCCACCAATAAACAAGGGGCGGATGTCGTTGTGGATAATATCGGTACGACATTTCCGTTGAGCCTGCGCGCATTGAAAAAAGGCGGGCGCTTGTTGACTGTGGGGAACAGCGGCGGTCCGCGCTTCGAGATCGATAACCGCTACATCTTTGCAAAGCATCTTTCCATCATCGGTTCAACCATGAGCACCCTCGCTGACTTTAGTGAAGTCATGGACCTTGTCACGGCCGGAAAACTCAAACCGATCCTTGACTCGACCTTTCCACTCAAAGATGCCGCCGCCGCACAGAAAAGATTATGGCTTGGGGAAAACTTCGGAAGGATCACACTTTCCATCCCCTGATGAAGAGATTACTCAAACACATCTCGCCCTTCGAGCTCGCGCTCATCGTCATTATGCTGGCATTCCATATCCGCGCATCGACCGCGGACGCATACGCATTCCCGAATCACTGGTTCGTACGCGATGACGCTTATTACTATTTCAAAGTCGCTCAAAACATATCCGAGGGCAACGGCAGCACCTTCGACGGGATCAATGTCACCAATGGCTACCACCCTATGTGGATGCTTGTTTGCATACCGATCTTCGCATTAGCGCGATATGACCTGATTCTGCCTTTGAGGGTCCTGCTGGTGGTTATCGCTCTCATCCATACAGGCACGTCTATCATTTTTTACCGGCTTGTAAAAAAGCACCTTTCCCATGCAATAGCGATCCTGACTGCAATATTTTGGTCTTTCAACCCATACATTCACACTACTGTTTATGAGATGGGGTTGGAAACCCCGATCGCAATTTTCTTCGTCGTTCTCATGATCCATCAATTGTCGAGGTTTGAGGGTGAATGGCGGATTGGAGATATCCCTCCGAAGCGGTTCGCATTCCTCGGTGTATTCGCTTCACTCGCCATGCTCAGCCGTCTCGACCTTGTTTTCTTTGCTTTCATTGTCGGGGTTTGGGTGATCTTCCGCGGCTCTCCAATACGTTATTTTCTCCCGCTCGATATTGCTGCCATTTTTGTTTCGATGACAAGTGCCGTCTTGCTCCGAACAGGGTTCGAAGCATATAACACAACCTACGCTTCCTCTGTCGTCGAGGCCACGTTGATCGCCCTGATTGTAAAAATCAGCGGGTTTTATTTATTCGGTTTATATCAACATCCACGTTCGGCGACCGTTTGGCGTTGGCTGCGCCAAGCTGTGATTGCAATCTTTTTCAGCGTTGGAGTTAGTACGATCGTTTACATTCTGTTCGTTCAGATCGGAATGGGAAAAACTTTCCCTCGTTCTGCTTTTCTCATTGATCTTAGCATCACCTTAGCTTACACCCTCGCCTCTCGTCTACTCGCGGCCTGGTTCTCCAGCGCGGGTGGTCATGAGACTGATTCGCCATTGGCGCAATTAAACTCGAGCTGGAAAAAATGGTTCAATGAAGGGCTGGCGTATTATGGCGTAGTCGGCGGGATTCTTATCATTTACATGTTCTTCAGCCATTTCGCCTTCGGTACTTCCAGCCCTGTCAGTGGACAGATCAAACGGTGGTGGGGATCCATGGGTGAAACCGCTTACGAAAAACCGGCAAGTAATTGGCCCTCTTATTTCGGACTTGGCTCCGGTCCTTTCGATAGCGGACAACCGTTCACCGAGGTGCTCTGGTATTACAACGAAGTTTTACGTCCTCGATTTGTCCGAGGTGCGGATATGGAGACGGAAAGATACTTTACATTGCTATCCATTGCACTGGTGGTCTGGCTTGTCTTCATCTTTACATACAGACATCGATCGCGTCAGGCAGCTGCCAACCTCGGTCTGGTCCCTTTGCTATCTGCCAGCGTGATCCAAATCCTTTCCTACACAGCCACAGCCTACGGCGGGATAAAAGAATGGTATTGGATAAGTCAGATGGTGCTGCTCACGCTCGCATCGGGGTTATTTTTAGACCTGCTCCTCAAACCATTACGCCGTATCTACGCTGCAAATCTTTTTTTAATCCTTGCGGCACTGGTGTTCGGAGTCAATTCAGCATACAGATTCTGGGGATTTGTTGAATACGCCATGCCTCATGGGCTTTATGGTTCAAATCGCCCGCTTATGGAAGTCGTTGCTTTCATCGAAGCCAACACCCTGCCGGGGGAGGTAATCGGCATGACAGGCGGCGGCAATGTTGGTTACTTGATAAAAGACCGCACCATCGTCAACATGGATGGGCTCATCAACAGCTTTGAATATTTCCACACTCTCCAAAAAGGTGATGCTCCGTTATATCTGCGCAATCGCGGCATGACGGTAGTGTTTGCAAATCCACGCCTGCTGGCACTTCCCCCTTATTACGGGCAATTTGCCCCATATCTGGAACGGTTCGCCAGCTTCGGCGGAAAAGACCTGTTATACCTTCTGGAAGAGCCGAAATATTAAGACATGAAGCGCCCTATAGCAGTAACCCTGACCTTCGGGATGGTGTTAACCATAGCAATATGGAATGCCATCAAAGCCTGGACCTATCTTTCATGGAGATCAACTTTGGAAGAATTCACCCTCCGCTTTCCACCCATCCTGGGTGTATTATCCGGGGTCATCTGGTTCATAATAGGGTTGAGCCTTGCGTGGGGACTTTGGCAGATGAAACCTTGGAGCGCAAAGGGACTCCAGGCCGGTGCAGCCGGATATCTCCTTTGGTATTGGATCGAAAGGCTGGCGTGGCAGGCACCGCATCCGAATTTCCCTTATGTGATTGCTTTGGATATCGCAATTATTATCCTTATTTATATTACGTCGAAATCACTGTCGAGAGAGGCATATGAACGAAATATCGAAAACCCAGCAGTTGAATGACCTGAAATCGCAATCCCGTTTGGGTGGAGGGCAGACACGCATTGATGCCCAGCACAAAAAAGGGCGCCTGACCGCCCGCGAACGCCTTGACCTTTTACTGGACCGCGGTTCCTTTCGTGAAGTGGACTCATTTGTCGTTCATCGAACGCACGATTTCGATCTGGATGCGCAGAAATACATGAGCGATTCGGTTGTTACAGGCTGGGGAACGATCGATGGTCGCCTGGTTTATGTTTTTTCACAGGATTTTACCGTTTTCGGTGGAAGCCTGGGCGAGGTCCATGCCGAGAAAATATGCAAGATCATGGACATGGCAATGAAGAACGGTGCACCTGTGATCGGCTTGAATGATTCAGGTGGCGCACGCATTCAGGAAGGTGTCGTTTCCCTGGCTGGGTATGCGGACATATTTCTCCGAAATACGATGGCATCAGGTGTCATCCCGCAAATTTCCGCCATTATGGGACCCTGTGCAGGCGGCGCTGTTTACTCGCCGGCATTGACCGATTTCATCTTCATGACCCGCAACACCTCATATATGTTCGTCACCGGACCGGATGTAGTCAAGGCAGTAACCCATGAAGAGGTGACACAGGAAGAATTAGGAGGCGCAGGCGTTCATTCGGAAAAATCTGGTGTTTGCCATGTCGCTGCCGAGAGCGAAGCCGATACCCTGTACCTGATTCGGAAACTTCTTGGTTATTTACCGCAGAACAATATGGAAGATGCGCCGCTGGCGCCTTCAACAGACGATCCTCTCAGGATGGATGAAGCACTCAATACCATGATCCCTGATGATCCGAATAAACCGTACGACATCAAAGATGTCATTCGCCTCATCGTCGACGACGGGAACTTCTTCGAGATCCACGAGAATTATGCGGCCAACATTGTTGTTGGGTTTGCCCGCCTTGGCGGAAGTTCCGTAGGTATCGTTGCGAATCAACCCGCCGTCCTTGCAGGGGTTCTCGATATTGATGCAAGTGAAAAAGGCGCACGCTTTGTCCGCTTCTGCGACGCATTCAACATTCCCATCATCACCTTCGAAGATGTCCCCGGCTTTTTACCTGGGACTTTCCAGGAACATCACGGCATCATTCGTTCAGGGGCAAAGCTCTTATATGCGTATTGCGAGGCAACCGTTCCTAAACTGACCGTTATCACCCGCAAAGCATATGGCGGTGCATATTGCGTCATGTCCTCAAAACACATCCGCAGCGACTTGAACCTCGCCTGGCCCACCGCTGAGATCGCCGTGATGGGACCGGATGGCGCCGTCAATATCATCTTCAGGCGCGAGCTCGAAACTGCGGTAGACCCGGTCTCACGCAAGGCAGAATTGGTCGCCGATTACAAAGAGAAATTTGCAAACCCATACGTCGCGGCGTCTCGCGGCTACATCGACGATGTCATCGAGCCCAAAGAAACCCGTCCGCGCCTCATCAATGCCCTTGCCATGTTGAGCAATAAACGCGATGGCAACCCGGCGAAGAAACACGGCAATATTCCGCTCTAACCAATCCGCCACTGCAAAGGCGCGCGCTTTGCCCAAAGTAATCCTTTTACTAATTTGAGATTGCTTCATGGGCTAAACCCCGCCCGCTTTGGCACAACGAGGTCTTATGTTCAAAAAAGTTCTGGTTGCAAACCGCGGTGAGATCGCAGTCCGAATCCTTCGCGCCTGCCGCGAACTCGGGCTGGAAACTGTAGCTGTCTTTTCGGAAGCCGACCGCAATGCCTTGCATGTCCGCTACGCCGATGAAGCCTATCTGCTCGGACCTGCTCCCTCCCGTGAATCCTACCTGCGCGCTGACAAGATCCTTGATGTTGCAAAAAAATCCGGCGCGGATGCCATCCATCCCGGTTATGGTTTCCTTGCCGAACGCGAAGATTTTGCCGCAAAATGCGCCGACCTGAATATCGCCTTTATCGGACCCAAACCTTCCTCCATCGCTGCAATGGGAGATAAAGCCGAAGCGCGCGCCACCGTCATCAAAGCCGGCGTACCTGTTGTGCCAGGCACGGAAGATGTCGGTAATATGACCAATGACGATCTTCTAAACATCGCGCCCACGATAGGCTTTCCACTTCTGATCAAGGCCACTGCGGGTGGCGGTGGGAAAGGCATGAGAGAAGTCCGAAGCCTGGAAGAGATGCCAGCCCTGCTCCAGTCTGCGAGGCGCGAGGCGGAATCCGCTTTTGGAGATGGGAACGTATATCTTGAGAAACTCGTCGAGGGGGCGAGGCATATCGAGTTCCAGATCATCGCCGACACCCAGGGTAATGTGATCCACCTCGGCGAACGCGAATGCTCGATCCAGCGCCGCCATCAAAAGCTCGTCGAAGAAGCGCCTTCTCCATTTCTCGATGATGAACTCCGCGAAAAGATGGGATCGGTTGCCGTCAAAGCCGCGCAGGCGGTCGACTATGTCAACGCGGGGACTATCGAATTCCTTGTTGACAAGGACCGAAATTTTTATTTCCTCGAAATGAACACCCGCCTTCAGGTGGAACATCCGGTCACTGAATTGGTGACCGGCATTGACATTGTTGCCGAGCAATTGCGCATCGCGCGCGGACGACCACTGAGTTACACACAGGAACAGGTTAAGTTCAACGGTCACGCCATTGAATGCCGTGTGAACGCTGAAGACCCTTTCAATAACTTTGTCCCCTCCACGGGGCGGATCACCCATAGCATCCTGCCTACAGGACCCGGCATCCGCGTGGATACAGGCGTCTTCCCCGGTTTTGAAATCACACCGTATTATGATCCGATGATCGCCAAGTTGATCGTGTGGGGAGAAACCCGCGCCCAGGCGATCTTGAGAATGCGTCGTGCTTTGGAAGAATACCGAATTGTCGGCGTGCGCACAAATATTCCCTTCCACCAGACGTTGATGGATTCAACCCGCTTCATGGGCGGGCAGTTCGATACCCGCTTCGTCGAAGAACGCTTCTCGATGGAAGGCGCATCCGAATCAAGCGAAGTGGAGATGGAGATCGCAGCCATCCTTGCCACTCTGGTGGCGCACAAGGAAACCGAACGTGCTGCGCAAATCGTGCGCGGCAACGAGCGCGACACAAGCAACTGGAAATGGGTTGGACGCTGGGAAAGAATGCATCGGTAATTACAAGGGTGACGATCGCTTCGAAAGCGACCATCACCTCGCATTGAGATGTGAGGAAGATCTATGAAATATGTAACGACCATCGATGGTAAGGAATTCCAGATCGAAGTTGTGGATGAGCGCCATGTCAGAGTAAACGACCGTCTGTTGACGGTCAACTTTGAGTCGGTCAGTGGACAACCCGTCTATTCATTGATTCTGGAAGGCAAATCCTTTGAAACCTATGTTTACCCCGGGGAGGAAGACTGGCAGGTCTTGTTACGCGGTCACCTCTTTCAAGTAAAAGTGGAGGACGAACGCGAGAAGCGGCTCAGGGCTGCGGCTGGAGGCGGAGTGGCGGAGGGAGGCGAATTCAAACTCAAAGCGCCGATGCCCGGGCTCGTCGTTTCCGTGCCTGTTTCGGAGGGAGAGGAGATCAAGAAGGGACAAGTGCTGGTCATACTCGAATCGATGAAGATGCAGAACGAATTGAAAGCACCCCGTGACGGCAAAGTAGACCGCATCCGCGTAAAGGCGGGCGAAAGCGTGGAGCAAAAGCAGACTTTGCTCAGTGTTCATTAAACCCGCCTGGGTTCGAATGGGTTTCCCAATCAGAAAACCAAGACCATGAAAGGTCACGAAATCGAAGTCAAGTTCTATGTAAAAGACCTCAAGCGGGTCGAATTGCGCCTTCTCGAATCGAAGGCGCAATTGATTCAGCCGCGCATCCACGAGATCAATTATCGTTACGACACGCCGGATGGCAGCCTGCGAAGGGAATTCAAAGTTTTGCGCCTGCGAAAGGATGCCGAAGCGAAGTTGACATTCAAAGGTCCCAGCCGGGAATTTGACGGCGTCGTGAAGAGGCGGGAGATCGAATTCTCTGTGGGCGACTTTGAAGCGGCAAAGGAATTTTTAGAAGCGCTTGGTTATATCCCGATCGTTTTTTACGAAAAACACAGAGCCACCTACGAACTGAACGGCGTCCACATCATGCTCGACGAACTTCCGTATGGAGATTTCGTCGAGATCGAAGGCGAGCCAGTCAAAGCGCTCCGTAAAACTGCAAAGTTGCTCCATCTAAATTGGGACGCAATGGTCAAAGCCGGGTATCACGCTCTGTTCGAACAAATAGCCGAAAAGTTCAAACTTGACCCGGGACAATTAAGTTTCAGGGCTTTCGAAAATTTACAAGTCAGTTGGGAGGATCTATCCGTCGAGCCAGCGGATTGACCAACATTGCTGTTTGACAACATCGCCTTTCGGGCTATACTGAAATTAGGAGATTCTCCTGCAGATGAAAGGTTTCGAAACTCTTGCCCGCCACATCCCTGAATTGAACACGAACTCTGGCTGGATCCAGATCGCCGCCCCATTCCTTGGGATATTTGGTCTCACCACCCTGTACTTCATCTTCACAGACCAAATCCCCACCTGGACGATTGACAGCCAGATCATCGTCATGGCATTGGGATATCTGATTCTCAGCCGTTTCTTTTCTAAAAAGAAACTCCTCATCGAAAAATATGGTGACAGAGCTTATCGTCAAGCATTTGGCAGATTTGCCCTCCCAGGGCTAGCGATCATATTCGCCGCTATTGCCCACATCGGCTACATGAACGGACCGAAATTCACAAATCCGAATATCCTTATGCTCTTCACATGGACGGGATGGTTCTTTATCATCGTTGGGGGGTCGCTCTGGGTGCGCGCCGCTATCGTCTTTGGCATTGACAACCTCACCATGCTCTACGTCTACTTCCCTGAAGAAGGGCACATGCTCAATTCAAGCATTTACGGAGTCATTCGCCACCCAGTTTATGGGGCGGCGCTGCGCATGAGCATCGGGCTCGCATTGCTTAATGCAGGGATATACCCCATCGTTTTCATTCTCATCCTTCCCTTAGGTGTCTTTGGCTGGCTCAGGTTGGTGGAAGAAAAAGAATTGCTGGAACGCATTCCTGAGTATGCCGAATACCGCAAACGAGTCCCGGCATTCTTCCCGTACCCCAAACGCCTTCCAGCATTTTTCAATTTTCTAATCACGGGTAAATAGAATGCTGCAAAAACACCCCAACCCTTTCCTGAAATTCTTCTTCAAAGTTCCGCTCTTCATACACAAGATCGGCTTCGGTGGCTGGGAGAAGCTTATCGGCGCCGAATGGATGATGATCTCCACCGTTGGAAGGAAAACCGGCAAACGCCGCGCCTCGATGGTCGACGTGATGGATTACAACCCATCGACCGACACGTACTATATCGAAGCCGCCTATGGGGCGCGGGCTGATTGGTTCAAAAACATCAAAGCCAATCCGGTTTTCGATGCCCAAGTCGGCAGAAGAAAGTTCAAGGCACAGGCGCAGGAACTGAATGAAGCAGATACGGGCGAAATACTTGTCCGCTTTTTTCGACTCAAACCGGCGTATACCCGTTCCGTCATGGCAATGGTCGGCATGAAATTCAAAGACGAAAATGAATTGCGTGAAATGGGGAAAAACCTGACCCTGCTAGCGGTCAGACCACTATCGTCCGATCGTTCTGCCATCTGACAGATTTGACATCAGAGTCAATTCCCAACAGGGTGGATAAAATCCTTCGAGCTGGATCAGCTTCCCCCGATGTAACGAAACGAAGGTTTCCACCGCCGCTTTGGTTCAACTGATCTCCCGCCTCAACCAGACGTTTGACCTGTCTCGCCACTGCAGGGGCTGGGTCGATCACCCGAACTTTGTCACCAACTACATCTTGAATCAGCGGAATCACGAACGGATAATGGGTACATCCCAACACAACTGTATCGATGTTCTTTTTGAGCATGGGATGAAGTGCATCCTCCAAAATCCTGCGCGTCTCACTCCCGTTCAAATTCCCCACTTCGATCTGCTGAACCAGCCCGTTACATGTATTTTGGAACAATTCCACACCGTTTGCAAAACGTTCGACAACAGAAGCGTATAACGCCCCCTGAAACGTGGCAGGAGTTGCCAGCACACCCACTTTGCCGGTTTGTGTTTTCTCCGCCGCCGGCTTGACCGCCGGTTCCATACCCACGAACTGCACATCGGGGAATGTCTCACGTAAATATTTCAATGCAGCAGCAGAAGCAGTGTTACATGCCACAACGATGATCTTCGATCCTTGAGACAACAAATAACGCGTGATACCCTCGGAGAAATCCTGTATCTGCTCCAACGGGCGCGGGCCATACGGAACATGCGCCTGGTCTCCAAAATAGATGATGTCCTCTTGCGGCAACAAAGCCCGAATCTCCCGTAAAACGGATAACCCCCCCACACCGGAATCAAATACGCCGATCGAATTTACTTCTATTTTCATTTCCCGCTACGAGTCGATGAATTTCAAGGCACGCAGGAGAGCCACATCGTAACCCGGGTTGTAGTCATGCGTTGCACCAGGAACGATCTCGAGTTCACAGGAAATACCAGCCGATTTCATCTTCTCGAATAGTTCGTAGACGCCTTCCTGCTCGATGTCCACATCTTTTTCACCCACAATGAAATATGCTCGCAAACCTTGTTTCTTTGAGAAAGCGATCGCCGATTCCAATTCCTCCGATGCATCCTCAAAAGGCAGCGCTGGGCCATTGGCGATCAGACCTCTTACGGGAATCTCCCCCGTCATTGCCATTTGGATGGCAACCAAACCACCCATCGAATGCCCGGCCAACACGACCTTGCTGGTATCAAATTCGATCCTCTGTTTTACGGAGTCGAAACACCCCTTTACCTGACGAATTGAGGTGTCGAGTTCATCCCAAATATAAGCACCTTTGAACATTGCCTGCCTGGATTGTGGAATAATCAGCGCAAATCCAGCATCACGCACCGAACCCCAAAATGGCAGTGTCTTCTCCGCGGATTGTTGGTTTCCATGCAATGCGATAAGAAGCGGAAAATCCTTGGGGGGATTTTCGGGGGTGTATTCCAGTTGAATTGGTTTTGCTGACTCTAGATCCGCAGATTGGATCTCGACGGATTTCGTGACAAGCTTTTCGAAATCAACATCCCCTTGCAGCGGTTTGAATGACGGCGTCAGCCGCCACATCGCCTCTCCGTACCAAAATCCATCGTGAAAGAATTTTTCGGCAATTTCAACGACGTGCTGTTTTTTCCCCACTCGAGCGGCGGCACACATCCTCCAATAATCCATCAGCGGGCGGTCTTGGGGAAAACGCCTGCTCTCGCTTTCGACCAGATCCAACGCTTGCTGGAATTCGCCCGCCTGAAAATATTCGATCATCTTTTGGTTAAGCTCTGAATAGGTTGAATACGTCATTTGGTTCACCATCTATCACCATTAATTGCGAGCGAAGCCTGACTTCTTATCGATTTTACAGGCTGGAGGCATCTACAAAAGACTTGAAAAGTCTGCGCATCACAGGCTGGTCTGTCAGCCATTCAGGGTGCCACTGTACACCCATGCCATAGGGATGACCAAGTAATTCCACAGCTTCGATCACACCGTCTGGAGCATGACCAACCACCTTTAGGGATGAGGCGACATCTTTCAATGCCTGATGGTGCAAACTATTCACCTGCAGTAGAGTCTCGCCAAAGATCTCTGCCATGCGTGAGTCTTCGTCGATGTTGACTGGGTGGGCAATCGTTGTAAATTCGTCCTGGCTGTGTTCGATACTGGTGTCGAATTGATCCGGGATGTGCGTATATAATGTGCCGCCCAACGCCACATTCATCACTTGCACACCGCGGCATATTGCAAGAAAAGGCTTACCATCATTCGCAGATCGTTTCAACAGAGTTAATTCAGTAACATCACGATAATCGTCCACATCTGCGATCTTGGGGTGTTCATCCCCTTTGAAATATTTCAGGGATATGTCCCCTCCCCCGGAGAATAAAACCCCCTGCAAGCGGGAATACAACTCCATGCGATCTTCGTCCTCAAGGATGGCAGGTATCAAGACAGGGATACCACCACCCTGCGCCACCGCACGGATATAGGTATGCTGAACTGCAGATATATCACGATCGAATTTATTTACCGTGTTATAGGTTGTGACTCCGATCAGGGGTTTGGGCATGGAGACCTCCAATAATTTTTACGCACCCAAGGATACCACGTAAGGCTATACAGTTAAAATAAAAAAAAGCTCCGATTAACCATCGGAGCCTGGGTAGAAAAACCTATGAAAATCTTTCCTTGATACGCGCGCTCTTACCGGTGCGTTCACGCATGTAATAGAGCTGGGCGCGGCGGACCTTGCCATGGCGTTCCACCACGATCTTGTCCACACGGGGTGAGCGAAGCAGGAAGGTGCGCTCCACGCCGATGCCGTTGGACGCCATGCGGCGCACGGTTACAGAGGCGTTATTTCCGCTGTTGCGCAGGCGGATCACGATGCCCTTGAATTCCTGGATGCGCTCACGATCGCCTTCCTTGATCTTGACATGCACACTTACCGTATCGCCCGCTGCAATTTGCGGGATGTTTTCATTGTTTTTTGCCTCAACGGCTTTCATCAGGTCTGCCATATCCGTTCTTCCTTACGATTATATTTGTTTTCCAAATGACGCGAGGGCGGATTATAGCACGGCTTGTGCCAATCCACAAGCGCAAATTACGAGTATTTTCGGACCGCGAGGACGGCATTATGACCACCAAAGCCAAAGGCGTTGCTGAGAGCAAAGGCAATCTTCGCCTCACGTGCTTTGTTCGGGATGTAATCAAGGTCACATTCCGGGTCCGGCGTCTCGTAGTGGATGGTCGGCGGAAGGATTCCATCCCGGATCGCCTGTACACAAAAGATCGCTTCAAGAGCCCCGGTAGCACCCATCATATGACCAGTCATGGATTTGGTGGATGAAATAGGAACCTTATAAGCCAGATCACCAAAAGCGGCCTTCACTGCGCGCGTCTCCGCCTGATCGTTGAGAGGGGTCCCCGTGCCATGCGCGCTAATATAGCCGACTTCATCTGCATTGGCTTTCGCAGAAGCCAACGCCATCCGAATTGCCGCCGCGCCACCTTCTCCATTTTCGTGAGGGGCCGTCACGTGGAACGCATCCGCTGTTGCACCATACCCGGCAAGTTCAGCCAGAATGCGGGCACCGCGCGCCTTTGCATCCGACTCCCTCTCCAACACCAAGACGCCTGCACCTTCGCCCATTACCAGACCGTCGCGATTCTTATCGAAAGGTTGGGGCGTCATCGAGTAGTCCTCACTACGGCGGGACATCGCCCCGACACGGTCGAACGCCGCCACCCCTGTCGAAGTAATTGTGGTCTCAGCGGCACCAGTCAGTGCCGCATCGATCATCCCCGTGCGCAACATCATCAACGCTGTGCCGATCCCATCCGCACCCGAGGCACACGCCGAGGCAACAGAGAAGCAGGGACCTTTGATGCCGAACTCGATCGCCACCATTCCCGCGCCGCCGTTAGCCATCAACATTGGGATCAGGAACGGACTGACTTTTCGTGGTCCTTCCGTGTAATTAGTCAAGATGGCGTCCTGCAGTGAATGCAAACCGCCGATTGCCGAGGAAATAATGACGCCAATGCGACCGGCATTCGAGTCAGTAATGGTCAAACCGGAATTGTTCAATGCTTCCTTTGACGCCGCCACAGCAAATTGCTCAAACCGGTCACGCCTTCGCGCTTCACGCGCATCCATATATTGATCCGGCTTGAAGTTCTTCACTTCCGCCGCTATATTTACCTGTAACTTCGCCGCCTGAGAATCGAACAGGGTAATGGGTCCAACTCCCGACACCCCGGCTACAGCATTCGCCCATGACTCCTCCACGTTCAAGCCCAGCGGGTTGACCGTCCCCATTCCCGTTATCACAATTCGGTCCTGCATAAGTCCTCCGACATTAAATGAATTAAGATGCTTATAAGAACACAAGACGACCTAAAGCGTGACGCCCGGATCAACCCCTTCCAGCTCTGCGTCAGCGCGAAGAGCCTGCCACACCCTGAAAGCGACTCAGATCCCGCCACCCATACGAAACTTCGATCAAAGTATCATTGCCGATCTCGATGGATTTCTCATAGAGATATTCACCGCCCAGCCGTTCGTAAAATCCACGAGCGGGGTTATCCTTCAAGACCCAGACCATCATCGAATCCCAACCCTTCGCACACAGGGCATTGACAACTTCGCCAACAAGCCTCTTCCCGATTCCAATATTATTTGCTGCCCGCAAAATATAGATCGCGTTTAACTCCCCATCAAAACCTGCGTTTTTATCGTTCGCTACACCATAACTGGCAAACCCAACGATCTGGTTGTTCATCTCTGCGACAAAGGCGTGACGATCCAGATTCGAAGAGTCAGAGAGCAAATTGACCCACTGCTCTGTGCGGCGTTGAATGGAGAGGTTTGCCAGAAACTCCTCGGAGACGATCCCGCGATACGCCTCCCTCCAGGCAGCCACATGCACAGTAGCTATCGCCGATGCGTCTTCCAGCTTTGCCAAACGGACAGTAAACATGGGTCAGCAATTCCTGAAAGCAGCCCGCGAACGCCATTCACGCTGGAGTAAACCATAGTGGTACTCGTTGGTATAAACACCGTTCTCGAGGTAACTCTCAATGAAATGAGCCTCGCGGCGGAAACCTAGTTTTTCCAACAATTGATAAGAAGGTGTATTTTCGGTATCGCAATCGGCGACGACACGGTGAAGGGCAAGGTCGCCAAACAGATAATCCAGCCAGGCTTGGACGGCTTCGTAGGCGTATCCTTTCCGCCAATGAGGTGAAGCGATCCTGTACCCAATGACCGCCTGGCGCTCATCCTCCTCCTTTAGTTTGCAGCCTATATCACCGATCAACTCGTTCGTATCCTTCAACGCAACCGCGACCTGCATCCATTCACCTGCCACTAGGGCATGCATATCCATGACCTCGCGAATAAAAGCATCCCCTTTCGCAGGTGCATACGGAATCACCCATCCTTGATATTTGCCGACTTCAGGGTCATTGCGATAAGCAACAAATGCGTCAAGGTCTGTCAGTGCGAAGTTCCGGAGCACCAAGCGCTGGGTATTAATTATCCTCACTTTATTCCCCTGGTTTCGGGATGTAATCACCCTCAACCCATTCCTGCCCATCCGGCCCGATTTCCTTTTTCCAGACCGGGACGATTTCCTTTAGACGATCAATGCCATACCGGGCGGCATCGAAGACTCCCGTGTCGCGATGTGCAGCCGTACAGGCGATGAGGACCGTCGGTGTTTTTGGGTATAGCTTGCCGATGCGCTGAATGATGGCGATACCTTCGATCACAGGCCATTTCTCCCGGATTTCCTCAGCGACTTGCTTCATTTTCTCCTCCGCCATCGGGACGTAAGACTCATATTCAAGATATTCAGTTTCATGAGCATCCCCACGCGAAGTAACCCCGCGTACCATGCCAGTGAAGATCGCTGCCGCTCCCGTGGAAGTGAGTGTGATGCGGGTAAGCAGGTCATCCAAGTCGATCTCGGATTCAGTAATGGAGTAGACGGTAGGAAATTTAGACATTGGTATTAAGTGATCCTCGATTAACCGCCGCTGACCGGGGGGAAGAAGGCAATTTCCGCGTTGGGAGGAACAACCGCCTCATCAAACGCATACTCCCGATTGATGGTGACAAGAACCGACTTCATCGATTCTTTCAGGTTTGGGAAGTCAGCACCGAGCTTATCCTTTAATTGGGATATGGTCATATTGGCAGGGATCTCGAGTTCAAGAGACCTCATCCCCGCTTTATCGCGGATGGTGGCGAAAAATAAAAGTTTGATGTGATTCATGGTTAGATCCAAATATCGTTCGGGGCGGTCAACTCGGATTCGGCTGCGCTGCCCGTATTGACCAAGCCAACCGGCTCGACCAGCAAAATATGACATTCATATTCAGCAACCGGTTTATGCTCCACACCTTTGGGCACAACATAGATTTCACCTTCATCAAGTGAAACCACGCCGCTGCGAAGTAGGATGTCGAGATGCCCCTTTACAACGAAAAAGACTTCATCGGTATCAGGATGGTCATGCCAGACGAACTCCCCTTGAACTTTGACAACCTTTAGGTGGTAATCGTTCATTTGGGCGACAATCCGCGGAGACCAATGTTCGGTGAATTTTGTAAGTTTCTCCCGTAAATTGATCGAAGTATGATCCATGTTTTACCTATATTCTATTCATTAACCACATCACCACTAACACCACCATGCTTCTCGACCAGGCGAATATTCTGGATACGCATGGTCTTCTCGGCGGCTTTTGCCATATCGTAGACCGTCAGTGCAGCGACAGAGACCGCAGTGAGAGCCTCCATTTCGACGCCAGTCTTGCCAGTTAGTTTGGCTGTCGCGGTGATGACCACTCCAGGCAGGGAGTCGTCCAGCTCAAGGTCGACATCCACTTTGGTGAGCTGCAAAGGATGACATAACGGGATCAGGTCAGAGGTCCGCTTGGAGGCGGTGATGCCCGCGATCTGCGCCACGGTGAGTACATCGCCTTTCTTTATTTGCCCAGCGCGGATCAGTTCCAGGGTTTCCTTCTTCATATGGACTTCACCACGGGCAACGGCGGAACGTTCGTTATCCGGTTTCTGGCTTACGTCCACCATCCTGGCACGTCCGGATTGATCGATATGAGTTAGTTTGGACATATCTCGAATTATAACTGCACATCGACAACGCCACGCCTGGTTCGTCGCCTTGCAGCAGTTGGGTTGCGATATAATTCGCGGGCTTATGGAAGGCTTTCTTGGCAATCAACTGCGTGGCTATAAAGTTCAGACCTCGGTCTATGAAGGTCCACTTGATCTTTTGTTGAGCCTGATCGAACGGACCGAGTTGGACATCACGGCGGTTTCGCTCGGATCGGTGACCGACCAATATCTCGCCCACTTGCAAGGGTTGGAGCAATTGATCCCCGATGAGATCTCTGCCTTTCTGGTGATCGCTGCAAAACTGGTGCAGATCAAGTCGGAGGCGCTCCTGCCGCGCCCCCCAGAACGCGAACCGGGGGAGGAAGACCCCGGTGAAGCGTTGGTGGAGCAGTTAAAGTTATACAAACGCTACAAAGACATTGCTGGCTGGCTGGATGACCGACAAATGAATAACCTGCGCACCTATTTGCGGGTCGCCCCTCCGCCCAAAGTGGAGCCAAAACTAGACCTCTCGAACCTGACTCTCGAAAAGCTGTTGACAGCCGCCGAGTCCGCTTTTGCAAAGGGCAAGGATAAAAAGCCGCTCGGCACCATCATTACCCCACCCAAGGTGACCATCCGCGAGAAGATCGACTTGATCACGAAAACATTGAAGAACATCCAACGCATGACCTTTAGCGGGCTTATCACCGATAAAGCCAGCCGCGTGGAGGTTGTCGTCACCTTCCTCGCGTTATTGGAACTGGTCAAACGTTATCGCGTGACGGCAAAACAGGAAGTCCTGTTCGGGGATATCGAGTTCGAACGCAGCGAGGATTGGAACGACGAGGAAGAGATCGAGATCGAATTCGAGTAGGTTACAGATTGGCTCTCACCCCGTTGTTAGTACACGGATTACACTGATTTCACGGAAAAAACAAATCCGTATTTGTCCGTGTCGTCCGTCAAATCCGTGTACTGAAAAGATATAGTTTATTGAGTGCGGCTGAACCCGGTGCCGTACTTCCGCAGGAGGGAAAGCGAAACGACCACTGAAACGACGCAGGCGGCAATATAAAATAACCCAAGCGGATTGGCACTGAAATTGAATTGTGGGAAATATGCGAACGCCGCCATTGTGACGATGACGGTTAGCCCCGATGTCAGAAATCCATATCCAAGGAAGGGCGCGCGATTTGTCTCAAAGAGTAATGGCAGCATACCGATGGTCAGCGCGAGGAAGAAAGAGCCGACACTGCGCATCGTGAGGACGGTCAATGCCTCAGGGACGACTTCGCCATTGGTGGCGGTCATCCCTTTTTGCGCGGTCAGTCCGTAGATGGCAAGAAAGCCGACGAACAAAACTGTCGTCACTGCGAGCACGCGCATCCAGGAAGTCATCGGTTCGGACCGTTCACTCTCCGGGCGGATTCTCAGCCAGTCCACCACGCCAAAGATCGCGGACAAAGCATTGAGCACGACAGCGGCTGCATAAGCGGCAGCGACGGGGTAGCCGAAGTTCAACTTATCGCGGAAAGAGATCATGACCACACTTTCAAGGATACCGAACGACCACAGGTACGCCATCGCCGGGTAGACGGACTTCCACTGCCAGTTACGTGCGGCAAAGAAACCCAGGAAGGCATTCCCCAAACACCAGCCGCCGATGGTCATGGTCATAAAGCCGGTCACACTCCACAAAAAAATGGGAGCTTGCGCCTCAGGCGCAAAGAAAAGAGCCGCGCCGATCCCCGCATAGACGACGGATAAGGCATAGGTCAGATAACGGGTGGTCTTACCAAGCATGGATAAATCCTCCAGAAATTTTTTAGATAAAACACCATACAGCAGTTTTGGTTCTTGGGTAAAAGGTCGAGGATTCTTTTGTTCGCGCTTAGTTTTTCGCCGAATCCCCGTCATATATAGCATAACCATTTTCAACCCGGAGAAACAACGTGGTGTATTTGCTTTCTGAACAGATATTCGAGAAGGTTCGCGGTCAAGTGAGCTCGTGGGAAAACCAGAATCTTAATTTTGGATTCGGCTGTTGGGTCTCTGAAAAGTCCTTTCAGTGGATTCAAGAGCATTTGGGCGAAATTCCCATCCTGGCGAGCAGAAATCCCCTCCCCATCTTCTTTGGGGATTTTTCCGCCGCAAACTTCGACATTGCAGATGATCTGACTGCCCTATGCCTTTCCCGCGCCGACGGTACCTCGCTCCAAGCCATAGTGAACCTATCCGCTTTTGGAGACTATCGGCATTGCATGGATCTGGGCAGGTGTGTTACGTATGGCGGCGGTTACTGGCACGTGATCGGTCATGCAGGCGACCTGGAATGGGTGCAAGGATATTGGTCTGGTGACGAAAGGTTTTCAAATTGGCTGCAACTTCATACCATCGTATTCAAAAAAATAGGTCGGTCTTCTTAAATAGAATGCACCACCAGCGAAAAGAATTAACGATTACCAATCACTTAATCCTGGAGTTCAATCCTTGGGCGGGAATTTCAATACTCCCGCCCAAATTGGGCTTCTCATAAAGCCGGGAATTTTTCGGGCAGGTCAAATGCAGGGAAGAGACTCGGGTAAAGAAAGTTTGTTACTTCCATAATGCTGCCATCCCTCAGCGATAGAACCTGAATGGCATAAGGCATATATATTCCATCGTCTGGGTTCAAGACATACAAGCCGACAGCAGGCTGGGCGTTGGCAGAAACAGGGACCAACTTCCACAACGGAATGCCGGGGCGGAATAATACAGTTTCGAAAAGGGATTTGATCTTGGGGTACCCCTTGAACCAGACGGGGGCAGGCGGCATGGTGAAGGCGATATCTTTCGTCAACAGCGAGAGAAGCGCAGGGATATTGCCGTCCTCCCATGCCTGCATGTATTGATTCAACAGGGCTGAATCGTCCTTGTGCGCCCGCATGGAAGATTTGACTTCATAATTTCCGTTCAGACTCTTGCGAGCGCGCAATAACAAACTATTCACCGAAGGAAGGCTGAGATCGAGCAAGTCGGCAGTTTCGCGCGCGCTCATGCCAAGCACATCGCGAAGCACAAGTACGGCGCGCTGATTTGGGGTCAGCAACTGCACAGCGACCATGAAGGCAAGCGTCACACTTTCCCGCAGTTCATACATCGTCTCGATGTTGGAAGCGACGACGGAGAGCCAGGCATCGGGGATGGGTTCGAGGCGCAGTTTCTGCGGGAGAAGACCCGTCGCCTCCGGGTCGATATCGCCGCCTTCAGGGAGAGCCGGGACTTGTATCTCTTTATTCGAATGTTGTTTGAGCGCGTCGAAACAGGTATTGGATGCGATCTTATACAACCAGGCACGGAACGTCCCTTCGCCGCGATAAGTGTGGACACTCCGCCAGGCGCGGATCAAAGTCTCCTGGAGTACATCTTCGGCGTCCGTCATTCTGCCGAGGATACGATAGCAATACAAGCGGATTTCTTTGAAGTGCGGTTCGACAAGGGATTCAAACTCAAGTTTTTCCATAAGATGGAACAGATTCTAAGGCAGCCTCTTCGTTTCCATATCCTTCCACGGTATGGATTATCCTGTTTTAGCTTCGTTTCTTTTGCAGAGCAATGCCAATCAGGAAGCATACGTGTCAGAGCTGCGCTCTACTCTGCTTTTCGCGACTGTGGTTTTGCCTTCTTTTTCTTCAGTTGAGATGTGCCCTTTACTTCCTGCACCAGCCCTTCCGTCTGGCGGGAGATGTATTTGCGTGTGTTCATGAACAACCCGCCAAAGAGGC
>CAZYLM010000011.1:0-27782 GCA_964648645.1 uncultured Anaerolinea sp. | reverse complement strand
TATGCGCTTGCCTGGCTTTTCCTTGGCTGGAGCATTTCCGTCCGCGAATGGCTCGGTACTTTTACCAACAATGATTGGCTCCTCGTCCCACTTTATGTTGTCATCTTTGGCGGCATCATGTCAATTCTTACGCTGCCCCTAAGTTATTACAGCGGATTTGTGCTGCCGCATCGTTTTGGTCAATCCACTCAATCGCTCAGAGATTGGATCATGGACCAGATCAAAGGTCTCGCCATCGGTGCGCCGCTTGGTTTGATTCTGCTGGAGTTACTTTATCTCGCGCTTCGTCTCACCGGCAACACTTGGTGGTTGTGGGCGGCGGGTGGATTGTTGCTTTTCAATGTACTACTCTCCAACCTTGCGCCTGTGCTCATAATGCCGTTGTTCAATAAATATGTTCCGCTTGGTGACGAACACAAGGAACTTGAAGAACGTCTGCTCAACCTTGCCAAGCGCGCAAATACCAGGGTCAAAGGCGTTTTCAAGTTTGACATGTCCAAGCGCACCAAGGCTGCCAATGCCGCATTGACTGGAATTGGTAACACCCGTCGCATCATCCTTGGCGATACCCTCATCACCGAATTCACGCCGGACGAGATCGAGACTGTTTTAGCTCATGAGTTGGGACATCATGTCCATAAAGATATTCCCTTCCTCATCATCTCCGGCACGCTTCTTGTGACCTTGGGCCTGTTCATTGCATCACTGGCTTTGAACTACGCTGTAACCTTTTTCTCCTTCACCTCCGTCGCAGACGTGGCTGCCTTCCCTGCACTCTCCCTCATTCTCGGTGCCTACGGCTTGCTGACCCAGCCGCTCGAAAACGCCCTTTCCCGCTGGCGCGAAAATATGGCGGACGATTACGCCTTAGAGTCAACGGGCAAGCATGAAGCTTTTGCCTCTGCCTTTACACGTCTTGCCAATCAGAACCTCGGCGAGATCGACCCGGAGAAGTGGGTGGTCTTTATGTTCTACTCGCACCCGCCATTGGGAGAACGAATAGCGAAGGCAAGAAAGATGACTGCTTAATCAAAAAAGGTCACGCTTCAAGCGTGACCTTTTTTGATTAGATTACCAACCCGGCGTTAGGGTGGTGAAGTAATTTCCGTATTGGTCCTTGATCAAAATCCAGCCGGTGGAGTATCCACCTTGAGACGGGCTGAGGTCCACTTGCACCCACACTTTACCGTTGGCATCTTTGGTAATGGTGTTGGGGTAATAGCACCAATCTTTATATTCATCGTAGGTTGCCCAGCCGATGATCTTTCCGTCGGGTCCGTTCCGCACAAATAAACCTTTTTTATAAGTGACCTTCAACGTGTTGCCAGATGGGTTAACTGGCGGGTAGGGATAAGGATTGGGAGTGGGGTAAACAACTGGCGGCGGAGGGGGAGGCGGGGCAGGGTACCCGTACGCAGCTGGAATGTTAATCACCTGTCCGACATAGATCAGGCTCGGATCCCAAATTTGAGGGTTGGCTGCCCATAGATCGTATACGGAAATTCCGTATCTGGCGGCAACGATGGCAAGTGTGTCGCCTGCCTGGACGGTATATGTGCTGGCTGACGGGTATTGGTAAACCGGTGTAGACGTATATCCTGATGGGAGGTAGATGATTTGCCCTGCAAAAAGCCACCAACCCAATCCGGGGTTCGCGGCGCGAATCGCTTCCACACTGGTTCCACACTGTGCTGCAAGTCCGCTAAGTGTATCGCCCCATTGGACGGTGACATAACTGCCGCAACCGTACCACGCTTTTGCCTCAACGGTTGGAAAGACAAATAACGTCAACACTACGACGATCAGAAGCGACCTTTTTATCATGGCAACCTCACTAACTAAAATCTGAAAATTCGTCGATTGAGATAGACCTAGAATACTCCAAAAAGCGGGAATGTCAATGGGTAGGCGTGGTGGGAGAGGTTAGAGCAGATCTCCCATCAACTCCATCGGGACGACAGCCGCCCCAACAATGCCGGGGCCGGTATGCACACCCAAAACAGGAGAAATTCGTTGGACTTCCAGTTTGGCGATTGTCAGCTTCTGCTTGAATTCATCTGCAAGATGTTCGGCTTTCTCGGCGAACCGACCATGCAGGACAGTGACCCAGACGGGTGTGGCGCCATATTTTTCAACAAGATGGTCTGCTATGGTAGAAATGGACTTGTTGATAGTGCGCTCGGTCTTTACGGTGCTGTACTTGCCGTCCGTATCGACACGGATGACCGGTTTGAGGTTGAGTAGGGCACCCGCAATTGCTTTGACGCGGCCAATGCGACCGCCGCGGGCAAGATACTCCAATGTGTCTAAGGTGTAAATGACTTCGGTCCTCTCACGAATTCGTGCCAGTCGTTCGTTGATCCTATCCATTGCCCACCCAGCCTTGTCTGCAAGCGCAGCTGCCATGACCTGAAATCGTTCACCGCCAGAGAGGGTAAGCGTATCCCAGAAATTGACGTTTGCTTCGCCTTTTACCTGCTCGCCGCCATCACGCGCCGAGTTGATCGTGCCGCTCAACCCGGAGGAGATATGCACCGATAGGATATTCTTATCTGTGTGTGCCAGCTTGCGGTATAGCTCTGCAAAGATACCGCTCGAAGGTTGCGCTGTCGTCGGAATTTGCGGGCGCATTGCCTCCAGGCGATTGTAGAATTCGTCGGCAGAAATATCCGCAGAGTTCACTTCACCTTCTGGGAATTGGATGAACAACGGGGCTTGCAGAACCCCCAGCTTTTCCAGTTCCTCATTCGACATGTCTGCCGCACAGTCTGTTACGATTTTCATGTTTTCCTCTTCTGGTTTGATTGATTCGCTGTTTGATTATTATTCTTGTTTTTCAACATGCCATTGACCAGCATGGTTGTGCTATCACGTGCGACCTTTTCCCATTTCGCACCTCTGGGGTCCATCAAGCTTTGCAATAGCAGGCCCATTGCCGTCGAAATGATCATGCGTGATGTCAGGTCTGGATCCACTTCCACAAATGATTCCTCGTCCACGCCTCTTTTGATCAAATCGGTAAAGTATTTGTGATAGCGGCGATAGGGTTTGACACTTGCCTGCCAGATCTTTTCGTCCCGGCTGGCTCGCAGCCAGAACTCAAGAAACATGGGCAACCCATCGTTCGCGGTTGCAAAAATATAGGGAAATGCTTCCGTAATCTGCATAAAAGTTTCAGGGACGGTTTTATCTTTTGACGCCTCGATGGCATTGTCGATCGTCAGAAGCCAGCCATCGAGCAGGGCAAGAAACAGATTCTGCTTGCTTTTAAAATGATGATAGAACGCCCCCTTGCTGATACCTGCGTCGTGGCAGATGTCGTCCACGCTGGCGGCGTTGAATCCACGATTGGAGAATAATTTGATGGCCGAGGCGATTATTTTTAAGCGTGTTTCTTCACTGCGTTGTTGCATGAACCCTTTCGCCCTGCCCGCTTCACGGAGGAGGGAATGGGTAGGAATAAAAAACCGACTAATTAGTCTGTTTTTACTCCTGAAGGATTGCACTGTCAAGATGAGGAATTTTTCGAAAATAGTCTCCCGCCTACATGTATACGTGCCTGAATTTCTTAGGTATTTCCTCAGTGGGTACACTGAAGGGTCGTTTAGAAATTACAACCCTTCAGTAACTCGAGTTGAGACAAACAATTCCTTAAGCCTGTGGAGTTAGCCGCTTCTTTTCGATCAAATAATGTGAAGATAATAGTTGTTGATTTCAGAAGCAGCTACGGTAATAATTTTTCTATCAGTTTTGCTTGAAACTCTTCAGGAGCTTCGACGTCCAAAGAATGGCCTGCATTTTCGAACCAAACGATTTCAAGGCGTGGGGCTTTGAGCTGACTTGCCCATTCTTCAACCAGGGATGTCGGGGTATTGAAATCATGACGTCCGAGAAAGAAATAGACAGGGATTTGAAACTCATGAACGTCGCTGAGCAGGTCGACATCAAGTCGGTCTTCGAGTAGGTATTCGAGGCTGGCATCAAAACATTTTTGATATCGTAATTTAGTCAACAGCGTATATTCAGGTCTGAAAAGTTTTACCGCTAGCAGGGCATCTTCTTTCTCGTATTGGTAGGTATCTCCGTGATATTTGCTCAGCCAGTGCCTTTCGAGGGAAAACTCAGCCTGGGTGGTGTAAGGCGGGTGGATGGACGCCAGTTCGGTTAATGCTTCCGTGTCCCCTGCAGCTTTCGCCTGCTCCACAACCCAATCATAGGAGATTTCCTCCTGACGATCGCGATGTACAAGCTGTCCCATGCCCACGTATGCATAAAATAGATCCGGCCGGCGCTGGACAGCCAATACCCCTACCAGGCTTCCCCAGGAATGGCCAATGATATATATTTTTTGTCCGTGCCCAAGTGTCTCGGCAAGTTCGATCGTATCGTCCACGATCTGATCAAGGGATAAAGTACTCCAATCCACACCACTACAAGAGGCGCCAGCTCCACGTTGATCCCAATGGGCAACGACGAAGTGCTTTTCCAGCTCATTGGAATAGCCAGGCGCAAGGACCATTTGTCCAGCACCTGGTCCACCATGGATATATAAAAGGATGGGGTTATCTTTGTTGTTCCCTCTTAGTAATACTTTTTGAGGGAAACCGCCAAGAGTGATCGTCTGTATTTCTGCAATGGAATTGTCGGCGGGGATGGGAGCTGTAAAGGGGGGGATCAAACTCCAGATCAATATTGTAATCAATAAGAAACCCAAAAAGTACGAGAATCCTTTCCCTGACCGATTGAGCAAGCTTTTGAGCCCTAGATTTGTATTCTGATTTGTTGTACTCATTATTTGTCTAACCTATTGATGCGTAACCGATAAAACCGGGCTTCCAACCGGGTCTCTCTTCCCAGAAGTAGCCGGATAACCAGTCCGTGCCATCTATTGTGATGATGACAAGGAATGGAATATACCTTCTGGAGAGATGGAAGCACCTTGAGAATATTACGGGTATAAACCGGGTGCCTGTCTTGTCAGGCGCAATCGATCATTCCTGTTCAACTGCGGACTTAATATCGTTTAGGTCTTGCAGGATAGCCTTTTTTGCCACGCCCTTGAAAAAAATCATTGGGATCGACTTTAATCCTGCAACGATACCTTGAGGTCTGGTTTCATGAGAACCTGTCAACGTAACGCCGCCACCGATCTCTGAAATACTCATGGTGGTTAAGAATACAAATCCATCACTTTCTGCTCTGGTTTTGTAGAACTCGTTCTCGGCAACATCGGTGATCCACTTTTCCACGCTAGCTGGCTCGTCGAATAGAATTCGGGTCTCTCGCCACTTAAGTCCTACGAGCCCATTTGCCGGTTTTTCGAGTAGCTCAATGTTTTCGATTCCGCTGATGGTTTCCGCGGCGTTCTCGATGTTGGTGATTGCAGCCCAGATCGCTGCCTTGGATGCGTTGATAGTTACCTGTACTTCAATGATCATGGTGTACCTTCTAAGTTCGAGTGATGGTGTATTGCCCATGGGCAACATGAGCGAGGAAAATCTACTTAGTAAATAATAGAACGTATATTCTATTTAGTCAAGATGGGAAACCCACTTTTTTGAAGTTACGAAAGCGCCAAACGAGACTGTCGAAAAATGGTAATAAAATCTCCCGTGGCTAGCTAAAAGTGGCCAGGATATTGCCAAATGTTGGGCGGGACACTAAAAGCCAGACATTTTTCAGTGGTTCTCTCCACACCTTCCAAAATAATTTTTTGAAAGGTGACTTATTCGAAAGCCGATGTGCGATTTGCGTTACCTGCGTGTGGGCGGGTGTGGATTAGAAAAAACTCGAAGCTGGAAAAATGCACGAACAAGACGCAGAACCCCACAGATCCGATGGGTGCTTTGTTTGGCGGCGTTCACTAGCCTTTCGCCTTTTCATGCTGGATTACTTCAAATCCTTATTCACCACTTACTGGAAGCTCCCAGAGTTCTACCTTATTCCCGTCCGGGTCCATAAACCTGCCAAACTTACCAAATTCATATTCTTCAATCTCGCCGATGATCTCAGCACCTCCTTCCTTAACCTGGCTGAGTGCCCCTTTTAGGTCATCTACGATCAGGTTAAACATATACTCCTTTACCGAGGGTGTGAAGTATTCTGTTGTAGGTTCGAACGCACTCCATACAGTAACACTATCCTTGGGCATATTCTGATGTGCAAAGGCGAATCCTGACCCCGGTTCTGCTCGAAAGCCCAACCAGCGTTCATACCATTGATATAGTTTCTCTGGGTGTGCTGATTTAAAGAAAATGCCACCAATACCAAGTACTTTAGCCATAGCAAATTACTCCTTAAAGTTAATTTAATAATAACATCCTCAAACTTCATTGTAAAACAGGGATCGTAACTCTTTTGTAGCCCAACTCTGTGATGAAATCATCGGTCAGGCGGCAGAGGTGATGTAAATCAGCACCAATCCCAAAAATAAAAAGAGGCAAAACCCTAGAAAGAACTTTAATGCCTGGCGGGTTTTCCGAACAGTCATAGTGCCTGGATAGTTCCTGTAATTCGACTTCCGACTTTCCCAGTTTTGCGAAAGCGTCTTCTCGAGGATAAGATAAAAAAAACTCTTGTTCACGGTCTACTCCTTTGGATGCCTAGATTAAAGCAAAGGACATGAAATTTAGGTACAAAAAAGTTGTACAAAAAGTCGTACAAAATTCTATAAATTGATAAAATGTTCCCATGGTTGTAGACCTTCCCTTTGGGATTTGGGTGAAGAAACGTCGAAAGGCGCTTGACCTTACTCAAACCGTGCTGGCTGGCCAGGTAGGTTGTTCGATGACCTTGATCGTAAAAATCGAGGCTGGCGAGCGCCGTCCGTCGAATCAGATCGCAGAATTGCTGGCGATCGCATTGGAAGTTCCAGTCGAGGAGAGGGAGGCTTTCCTTAAATTTGCCCGCGAAAGGGGAGATTCCACTCCATTATCGGGTATTCAACCTCTTTCGATCGAAGCTCAACTGGTCAACCTACCTATTCCCTCAACTCCACTCGTGGGGCGTGAAAGGGAAATGGTTGAAGTTACAAGCTTTTTAAAGAAACCAGATTGTCGATTACTGACGATCGTCGGCATGGGCGGGATCGGGAAAACGCGGCTTGCAATCGAGGCCGGGGCGAGGGTTCGTGAAGAATTCCCTGATGGTATTTATTTCATCGAATTGGCGGCTGTAGATACCCCAGATTATCTTTATTCGGCTCTTCTTGACGCTTTTCATGCAAAGGTTGATGGTGGGGACGACTCGAAAGAGCGACTGATAACCCTGATCGGCCAAAAAAAGCAGCTGTTGATCCTTGATAATTTTGAACAGATCACGGAAGGAAGCGATCTTCTGACTGAAATTTTGGAGCGCGTCCCCAACATTAAAATCCTTACAACTTCACGTGAGCCGCTTAATTTGCGTGGGGAATGGTTGTTTGAGATCAAAGGGCTGCAGTTCGCAGATTCGTCCGAAAAGGGTGATTTTGAAGCCAGCAATGCGGGTTCCTTATTTTTGCAGATAGCGAAACGATCGCATAAGAAATTCAAGTTGGAGAAGGACGACAAATTCGTCATCGAGCAGATTTGTCGCATGATGGAAGGAGTTCCACTGGCGATTGAACTGGCTGCTGCATGGACGCGTACACTTTCATGCAGCGAGATTGCGCGTGAGATCGAAAAAGACATCGATTTTCTAACTTCGCCGATGCGTGATATGCCTGCACGTCATTATTCCATGCGGGTTGTCTTCGACCATTCATGGCATATGCTGAACGGGCATGAGCAGAGTGTTTTGAGTAAACTTTCTATTTTCCGGGGCGATTTCACACGGGATGCCGCAGAACGGGTGGCGGGGGCAACTCTGCCCATACTATCCGCATTGGTATTGAAGTCTTTGGTACGCCGCACGGATCATGGGCGATACGGATTACATGAAGTAGTTCGGCAGTATGCATTCAGACAGTTGGAAACTACGGGCGAGTTGGAGCATACACAACGGCTTCATATTGCTTATTACATCGAATTCGCAGAGGCGGCAAGACTGCATTTGCGTACTGCTAAAATGGCAGCCTGGCTGGACCGGTATGAGCAGGAAAATGATAATTTGCGCGCTGCATTGGATGGTGTGATCAGTTTGAAAGACGGTCGAAGCGCGCTGCGCTTTGGCAGGGGTATGTTATTGTTTTGGGAACATCGCGGTTTGATCACAGAAGGACGACGTTGGTTGAGCGCCATCCTGGAGCTGCCAGTCGAGGAATCGGAAGAAAATTTATTGGCACGGGCAGGCACCCTCTCCGGCGCAGGGCTATTGGCTCGCATTCAAGGCGATTTTGGGGCAGCGTACTCTTTCCACGAAGGAAGCCTTGCGATTCGGCGCAGGTTTGGGGATATTAACGGCATAGCCACCTCACTTAACAGCCTGGGTATACTGAATATGTTTGAAGGGCGTTATGAACAAGCGGAAAATTACTTCCAGGAAAGCCTGGAGATCTACCAGGAACTTGATGATAAAAAACAAGTTGCCAACAAACTTAATAATTTGGGCGTTATAGCCATGTGCCAGGGTCAATATGAGAAAGCCAGCTCTCTATATAAGTCTGCCATAGGTATAAATAAAGAACAGGATGATCAACATGCGATGGCAGGCTCACTCGGAAATTTGGGGGATGTATTGCGCCTTCAAGGTGATTACGCTCACGCCATGCAGGTGTTGGATGAAAGCCTGGACCTTTTTAGAAAGATGGGCGATGTGTATGGTTCGATTATTACGTTAAACAGTATTGCCCGCGTTCATAATGCAAGGGGTGACACCGATCGGGCTTTGCACGTCTTTCACTCCGGGATGATGTTGAATCGCGATGTGGGGGATAAAACTGAGATCGCGATTGCCTTGGAAGGAATCGCCGAGGCGTTGGGTATGCATACGGAGTCTCAGCCTGGCTCGGAGAGAAACATTCGGCTCGCGATTCGATTTTTGTTCGCGTCGAGCCGTTTGCGTAAAGATATTCGAATGCCCCGCTCTGCTGCAGAACGGGTCGAGTTTGATCGCATAACCAACCTTTTGCGCGCCCAAATTACCGAAGTGGGTTTTACAACCGAGTCTGATATAGGTGCTGCTATGACGGCCGAGGAGGCGGTTGCCTCCGCCTCCTTGTATCTGTCAGAAAGGGTTTCACATAATAAGGGTTCTTCACTAACGCCGGAATCTTGATAACCCTGTTTTATACTGGCAGTCGCCTCGTTACAAGTGATGTACGTTGCGCAATAACCACCCTGCAACTCGCCATCTTCCTGGGGTGTAGGCTTCCTGCTTTCTTTTGTGGATTCCCCTCAGAGTATCTGATACCGCCAATTCCACAGGCGCTACCCAGAAACTTTCCCTTGCATTTTGTATCATAGCTGTTGAAATGAACCCTGGTTTGACCGTCAGCACATGTATACCGAAGCGCAACAATCTATTTCTTAGTGCTTCCAAATAAATATTAATCGCCGCTTTGAATCTGTTGTATGCAGGTGCGCCAGTCCGTCCATGCTCGCCGCCAACGGAGCTTATGCCTACAATTTGCCCCGCACCCCGTTTTTGGAAATATTCTGCTGAACCGATTGGGAGGAGAATGCCTGAGTTGTAAATGACCAAATCCACCTCTCCGAGGATTTTCAAAGCACGCTCATATAAAAGCGGGATGGGCTCGTATTCGGTCACGTCATGTACGAGGTATTCAGCGCGCCTCTCGTCTACCGCGGAATTGATTCGGCCGCAAAGAGCTTTTAGCTTATCTTCACGACGTGCCAGCAAACCCAATTGATATCCATTGAGGGCGAGATTGTAGCCAACTCGGCTCCGATGATGACGGCTCGTTTTTATTCAACCGTATGTATGATATCTTCCGGTGTATAGAGTGTCTTATAAAAGAATAGGGACTAATAGATCATAGGCTGCGCCGAGAAGGATTGCTCCGGTCACCAACGTGCCAAGTACGATCGTAATCACACGCCAGCGGGCGATGGTCAATGCGCCGGCCAGGGCGCCAAGGGAAGTTCCGGCACCCGTGATAAGGAAAGCGAGAGCCGCGCCTTCACTCATCCCCGAAGCCATGAATGCTTTGACGATTGGCATGGAAGCTTCGGTGTTCAAGTAGAATGGAATGCCAAGGATGGCTGCCAGTGGAACGCTGTATGCGTTGCCGGCGCCAAAAGCTGTCTTGATCCATTCTTGTGGGATCAAACCATTGAGGAAATAACCAAGAAAGGCAAACCCGAGGAACATTGCGAGCAACTTCCATGTGGTGGTAAAGGTTTCAATCGCAAACTGTTTGAAAGTCACAGCCTTTTTCGCTGGTATGTGTTCGGATGGAATGACAGGGAGCGCCAATGAGATGCCCGCAGCTTGTGTTGCGGATTGAGCTTGTCCTTGCAGAAGGGTTTGAGGTTGGAGAACAGCCTCAGAAACTGGAGTAGTCTTGAGGTCCGCTCGAGGCGCCTTATCCGCGGCAAATCGTCCCTGGTTGGTAAGCCATCCTTTTGATTCGGCAAAGGCGGTAATGGCTCCACCGGTCAATCCCAAGATGATGGACGCAACAAAGAATGTGATGGCGAAGGGCCAGCCGAACAAGCCTGCGCTATAAAAAAGTTCTTGTGGAGAGGTGAGCGGCGAGGCAACCATGAATGCAACAATAGGTGCCCACGGGATGGTGGATGCCATCATGCCGAGAACGACAGCAGTTGTACCGCAGGAACAGAAAGGTGTACCAATAGCCAGCGCAGTGGACATGGCAACGCTGTTGCGCTGGTTGCGTTTGAGGAAGGCAGCGACATGGTCCTGGTTTACATACAGTTTAAGGACAACGCTGATGCTGATGCTCAGCAGTAAAAGAGGCCACAACCCTGAAAATGTTTCCCAGGCTTTAGCGATGGCGGACTGAAAAGTTTCGAGAAGGTACATGAGATTTGTATCCTTTTATAGATATTTGTCTATTTGTCATTGTAAAAAAATTTAATTTGTCCCGCAGAGAGCCTGACCTGCGGGACAATGAACTTGAATATCAGGCAGATTTGAAAGCTGTGATCTTTGCGCTGTAAACAGCCTTATAGACATCTTCACGCGGGTACTGATCAACGTCCAGCTTCATATCTGAGAGGGCGGCGTCGACAGTTTCTTTATCGAAGAATACCGGGTTAACAGAGATGTTCGTGAAGCCTACGGATTCCATCATAGCGATGTAATCTTTGGCTTCCACAGCCCCGGCAATGCAGCCAGCCCAGGCGCTCAGGCTTTGCTTCACTGGCTCTGGCAGGGGGCCATCGGTGACGATATCTGAAACGGCGAGTTTTCCTCCAGGGGCGAGCACACGATAGGCCTCTGTAAAGACTTTGACCTTATCCGGCGAAAGATTGATGACGCAGTTTGAGATGATAACGTTGACTGTGTTGCTTTCAACAGGCAGGTCTTCGAGATAGCCCTGGCGAAATTCCACATTGGATGCGCTTACACGCTTCGCGTTTGCTCGGGCGCGCTCGATCATCTCGGAAGTCATGTCCACACCGATCACGCTTCCTTTGGGACCGACTTTCTGGGCAGCCAACAAACAGTCGAGTCCTGCGCCGGAGCCAAGATCGAGGACGGTTTCGCCGGGTTTTAGTGCAGCAAGTGTGATCGGGTCGCCGCAGCCATAGCTGGTGTTTGATACGCCGGATGGCAGGGTGGCAAGCAGGTCTACGGGGTAGAGTTTGCTCTCGGTGGAGCAGCAGTTTGAAGGTCCGCAGCAGGAGGCGTTGTTTTTGATTCGCTCCGCATAATGTTTGCGAACAGCTTCATGAATGGAGGTGGGTGATTCGGTCATATTTTCTCCTTTAATTTGTTGTTGGATTTATTGAATTCAAATAGAGAACTGTCTATGAATAACAGTAAAAAAATTTACCAATAATCTCTCTCTGCCTGCCGGATTGGCAAACAGAGATTCTTGCCTTGCTAGCAACAACTGCAACCGCAGGTGCCGCTTTCGCACTCATCGTCACAGCAGGGGACGACCGGTAATTCGTTCATTGTGATTCTCCTTTCATATAGAAGCTTGTCTATCATTCTTGCCGCAAAAAACGGGACTCGTCCCGGCCGTGGACGAAATCCCGGTTATGCCTTGAGGGTTTTCAACAGGTTTTCAGTAGTAACCGATTCAGGCGCGAATTTGACCATGATCTGGCCGCAGCAAATGGCGATGTGCTCCTGGTTGAGGGTGTAGAACGTTTGCTTGCCTTCTTCGCGAACATTCACCAAATTTGCATCGCGGAGGATGGCAAGGTGGTGCGAAATAGTTGGCTGCGAAAAACCGATCTTCTCGACGATCTCGTTGACCGAGAGTTCGCAGCAGCAGCATTCGCCCATGATCTTCTGGCGGGTTTCGTCTGCGATGGCTTTGGCAAAGAGGACGGGGTCAAATTTCATGAGGTTATTATATAGAAGTTTGTCTATTTGTCAAGGTGAGAGCGCGACCTCAACGGCAGGCGTAGCCTAACGTCGATGGTCTGGCTTTACCGGCTAGTCAATTCACCCAGGCGGTCTATATAATCATTTAGCATTGAGAAAGCATCTTCGATGGGTTGGGTGGAGGTCATATCTATGCCAGCGGTCTTGTAGACATCCATGGGGGATATCGACGAGCCTGCTTTGAGGAGGTTAATATGATCCTGCGCTGCACCAGGAACGCCATCGAGAATCCGCTTGGCAATGGCGTGAGCTGCGGAGATGCCGATGGCATATTGGAATGAGTAGTAGTCAATGTAGAGATGTGTGGTAAAAGTTCCCCAGGTGATGCCGACCCGTTCACGGTCCACGTTCATCTCGCCACCGTAGCCTTCGGTGAAAAGGTCTGCCATCAAGTTGTTCATGTAGTCCGCGGTGAGAGGTTGTCCCTTTTCGGCGCGTTCATGTGTTGCCAGTTCGAAGCGGGCGAGGGTGGGCATGATAAAGAAGTAGCGGTGAAAGTTGCCCATGGCTTCTTCGAGCAGAGCGATCTGGAAATATTTATCCTTTTTAGTGTTGAGCAGGTGAGCGCGGGTCATTGCCTGATTGAAGTTCGAGGCGGTCTCTGCGATGATGGAAGGATAAAGATAATACATCATCGGCTGGGCACGGCTGGCATAGTAGGCATGGATGGAGTGGCCGAGTTCGTGTGCGAGCGTGCTCATCGAACCCACATCGTCGGTGTAACTCATCATGATGAAGGGATGGGTGTCGCTTGGCACACGGGTCGAGAAAGCCCCTTCGCGTTTTCCGGCGTTGGGTGCCCAGTCCACCCAGCGGTCTTCGAGACAGCCTTTGCGCATGGTGTTGACGTATTCATTACCCATCGGCGCGAGACCTTCACAGATCCAATCCACGGCGGTTTCAAAGGGAACTTTATGTTTCTTGGCGGTGAGAGGCGCCCAAATATCGTAGGGATGCAAGACCTTGACGCCCAATGCCTTGCGGCGAATGCGCCAGTATTTATGCCACATGGGCAGGTTCTTTTGAAAGATATTCAACAGATTATGGAACATCTCCACTGGCACATCGCCGTTGAATAGGGTGGCTTCAAGGGATGATTTGAAATTGCGCGCTTTCATGTTGAAAACGTTGGATTTGATGGAAGCGGCCAGGTTTCCTGCCAGTGTGTTCTTGAATTCAAGATACTTGTCGTTGTAGTTCTCCCATGCGGTCTGGCGTGCTTTGCGATCTGGGGAATGCATGAGGGCATTTTTGGTGCTTTGGGTTAGCTCAAGTTTTTTGCCCTTGCTGTCTTTGGCGGGATTGAACTTGAAATCGGCATTGGCAATCGCACTTGCTGTCATGCGGATTGCCTGGAAGGGATCGCGTAACATGCCCAGCAATTCTTCCACTTCCGCACTGCGGACGTGCGCCTGTTTGCGGAAGAGGTCGGTGAAGAAGAAGTCGTATAACTTCATGCGCCGGTCGCTATCCACCCATCCTCGCAGTTTGGCTTCGCCGATGGCGAGCAGCTCCGGTTCGAGGAAGGAGACAGCGGCTCCGACCTGGGCGAGAGCCGACATGGCTTTGCTGTTCATCGCAGCGCCAATGATGTCGTTCGCATTCACTGCATTGGACATATTGGCGTACACACGGACCTTGCTCGAACGCTGGTCGAGCAAGTCCATGGCTTGCATGGCTTCTAAAAACGTGTCGATGCTGTCGCTGAGATGTCCCTTATATTTTTTGACGTCGGGCAGGCTCTCGAGCAGACTTTTCACCTCGGCGTCAAAAGCTTCCGGCGTGGCAAAGACACTTTCAGCATTCCAGGTTTGATGTTTCCTGACTTTCGAGCGGGAGAGGGGTGTTGGCATTTCTCAATTCCTGGTTATTGTTTGGTGATCGTGGTGACAACAGCCGCGGATGTCACTCCGCCGCCGGTTGCAGTTGCATTGCTTGTGATCGCGCTCGCGGAAAGCATATCCTGAATGATGTTGAACGTTCCTGTGCAGGAAATTGTGGTGCCTGCTGTAAGTGTGGAATTTGCTGCACCGCAATTGATCGGACCCGGGCTGACGAGTCCGTCAGTCACCTTGAATTGATCAGGTCCGAGGGTATTTGACCCGCTATTCTTGATGGTATAGGTGAGGGTGATCGTTTGTCCGACCTGGTTGAATGAGGCGGGATTTGCAGAAACGGTGAGCGTGATCTGTGACACAGCCTTGGTGATCGTTGTGACCACCGATGCGGAAGTGACTCCACCTCCCGATGCCGAAGCGTTGCTCGTGACCGCTGACGCATTGTTAAAGACATCCTGCGGCACGGCGTATGTGGCAGTACAGAAGGTGGTGGCACCTGGCGACAATGTGGTTGGGCTTCCACAATTGAACGACCCGGCACTGACAAGACCGTCTGTAATGGTAAATTGAGTTGGCCCATTGTTCGTGCTGCCGGTGTTTTGAATGGTATATGTAAAGGTGATCGTCTGCCCGGCTGCGCTGTAGGTGGTCGGTAAAGCGGATACAGTTAATTTCAGCCCGGTGGTTGGCGCCGGGGTGGTTGCTCCCGGGGTGACAACGGGCGCAGCTCCTGGTGTGGGAATGTTCAACCCGGCTGTGTAAAATGGGACCTTTACCTCTTTACCGACGGTCAAAACATTTCCATTGACGATCTGCAGAAGTCCCTGGTCTGCGCCGTATTTGGAGGCGATCGAACCCCAGGTGTCTCCGGATTGGACAAGGTGTTTTCCCACACACGGCGGCTGATTGATCTTGCCATTACTGCCGATATTTGGGACTGTGACGACGATTCCGGCCTTGATTTGGGCTGGGTTGGCTAATTGTGGGTTTGCTGCAATGGTTTTGGCTGGATCCGCCCCGTAACAGCGGGCGATCTGCCAAAGCCATTCACCTTCGATTACTGTGTGCTGAATGGTCGCGCCTGCGGCAAGTGCCGGAGCGGATGTTTTGTTTAAGGTCACTGTAACCTGCGCCGATGGATTAGCGCCCCCTCCTGCCGCCGTGGCAACGGAGGCGATTGACGCGGCATTCATGTCGGCGGCGGTAACCGTATACGTGGCAGAACATGCCAAAGTCGCGCCAGAGGCGAGCGAGGCATTTGCATCACCGCAGTTGAAGGCGGTATTGTTGTTGATCCCGGAATCTGTGACTGTAAATTGACCAGGACCCAACGGGCTGGAGCCGCTATTCTTGATGGTGTAATTGAACTTGATGGTCTGACCGACTTGATAGTAACTAGCCGGGTCTGCTGTTTTTGTTAATGTGAGCAGTTTAGATGGAATGGTTGCAACACTGGCTGTCACCGTATTCGAATTGACCGAATACACATTGACAGTGACCGGCAGGGAAACTGAAGCTTTGTCGAGGTCCGCCTGTGTGAGCGGATAATCGAGGGAGCAGTCCATCGTCTCGCCTGTGTCAAAGCGGTCGTTTAAATTCCCGATGGTTGTGATTGCGGGACAGAGGGGCAGTGCGCCGGTAAAGGTGATGTTGGGAGGGACGTCTGTACTGTCGTTCTTCACCATTTTTATGGTGAATTTGAATTTTACGATCTGACCGACCGTATTATATTGGATCGAGGTATCCACCTGGCTTGTCAGCTCGATGGCGACCTTGTCTGCAAGGGTCAATGTGGGTGTGGCTTCCACGACAAGCAATTGGCTGTCTGCGGGAACCTCGGTTGCGGTGCTGCCGATATTGCAGGCTGCCAGCAAGAAAGCGGCGAACAGGTTGAATAAAAAACTATTGCGTCTCATGTTTGCGTCCTTTCCGTTATCGTGGATAAATATTCCTGCCTTGGCGTACGTGATAAAAATTATATCGCTGAAAGCGGACTTTAAAAGAATCATCCCGCAGTGTTTGTCGTATGAACCGCGGGGTGATCGTTTTTTTAGCGCGACCGGGGAATAAAGGTCTTCCCGGGTTAGATAGGCGGGTCGGTGCGTGCAATATTTCCCTCGCGGACGCACATCCAATATGTTGCACCGTTGACTTTTCGGGGAAGGTTCGAGGGCGTAACATCCACCCATACCAAGCCGTTGGCATCTGTGATTTTAGAGCTTTTTTTATAGGAGTATTCGGTCTCGATGGGGCATTCAAAGAAGACATTCCCAGCTTCGATACGGGGAGAGGTGCGGACCACCATGCGTTGATGGATTTTGAACTTTCCGAGATCGGCACCCGGAGCGGCGGGCGGCAGAAGCAACGTCAGACCGGCGACAAGTTTTTCATTCGGATTAAGTGTCTCATACCATTTGATGTTCTGATTATTTTCCGGGGCGAGCTTTTTTAGGATACTGACGAAAAGGTTCTCATTGCCAAGCTGTTCCCTGGCAACATCCCGTGCTGTCCTGTTCTGGTAGTTGGCTGGTACCATGTATTCCGTGTACCAGATAGGTGCACCACCCCCTGCAGGTGTGAGAAAATATTTTTTTGGTTCTGGCATGACGAATCTCCTTATAAGGTTTTCGGGTTTTTACTAACCGATGCTTATAGAATAACCATCTTGGTTGGAATGTCAATGGGCTAAATTTCAGGCATCCGGGTCTAAAGGAGCGGTATTGCTGCTCTTATCCCGAAGTTTTTGGGCTTTTTGTTGCAGTTCCTTGAAGTAGGTCGAATCGGTGATCTCAGCCACTTGTTTATCGCGTTTTACCTTATCGATCTCGATGCGCAGATCCCGGATCTCGCTCCTTAATTTTTGCTCCTGGATGTATCCCTCGAGCGCTGCGCTTGCCAGGGACGAAAAAGAGGTCATCAATTGCTGGAGGTTCTGGTCGAAGGGAATGATCGTTCTCCGGCGCGAATCGAGAGCGTTCAATAATTGCAGCACTCCCTGCACGTTGCCTTCGCTGTCTTTGAGCGGGATGGTGAGGAACGAGGCAGAAATGTAGCCGGTGCGCTGGTCGAATTCCCTGGTGCCAGCAAAGTCGAATCGTTTGTCCTCATACGAATCTTCGATGTTGACGGTCTCACCGGTTAGCGCTGCATACGCGGCGATATTGTGCCGGTTTGCGTTTCCTTGGCTGTCATGCAATTGGACGGGTGGCAGGGTGACCTCGCTGCCGCTGGCACCGCCCATTGCTATCTTCAGTGAATCGTTTCGGACGACGGCAAACTCCAGCGTGTCGTCGGTTTTTAAGTAAAGGGTGCCGGCATCGGCATTGCAGAAGTTCTTTGCTTCGACCAGCATGTTTTCGAGCAGGATTTGAAAGTTGGTCTCACGCGACAGTTTGACACCGATGGGAATGACGATATCGAGCAGACCATCGGCGCGGTTTTTTTGGACACCCAATTGGATGATCAGGCTTCTCAACCGCCCCGTGATATAGAGGCTCATCAAGGTCAAACCGCCAATGCTGTAAACCGTGGGAATCGTCCATTCACGATCTGAGAGTGTCAACCAGGTGAATAATGCCGAGTAGCCCACCGCGGCGCCGAGACCGCTTAACAGGACTGCCAGACGATTGGGGCGATGGCGGAAGTAATATTGCGTCATCGCCAGGCCTGTGATTGCCGAAGCCGTGGCAAATACCAGAGATGTCGAGAAAGAACGCGCTATCATGTTCCGGATATCGTTGGATGCCAGCTCTGCGGTTCCAAGGACAATGACGGAAAGCGCTTCGAATCCCAGCCCGGCTGCCCACCCGTAAACGGCTCCATCGATCAGGTTGTCGTATTTTTCGTTGGAGAGGATGAAGAAAACCCCAAGAGCGACCAATCCTTGCTGGAGTAAGGGGACGAAGAATGTTACCAAATTGGTTGGATCTGCACCCTGACCGGTGAGTTGCCCGCTAATCCATGAACCCAGGAAGTAACCGGTTGCTCCCCAAAGCAGACTGATTCCCACCCAACCGGCGTTCCGGTAGGAAAACAACCCAAAAAGGTACATGGTGAGCAGGATAAGGATCGGAAACCCTATACCGACCGTAAATGCCAATGCCATTTCTAAACTCCTCTGATCGTATGGCGCGATTATACTTCGCCGTCGGGGAGGAACTCAACTGACTGCCCGGCACCAAGATTGCCTCGAAACAAATGGGTTTCTTCTGGTAAAATACAGCCCGCGATTTCAGCCCGCACACCCTCTTGTGCCCTCGAATGGGTACGAGTGCCTGTCTGAAACGTAATCAAAAACTAAAGGAGCAAGTTTAGAATGGTTCGTCTTCGTTTACGTCGTATTGGTCTTCGAGGCCAACCCACGTACCGCATCGTCGCCGCGGATAAGGAAGCCCCCCGCGACGGTCGCTTTTTGGAAATCCTCGGTGTCTACAACCCGCGCACCGAGCCCGCCACAATCAAGTTGGACGAAAAGCGCATCTATAGTTGGATGAAGCACGGCGCGCAGCCGACTGAATCCGTAGAAAAGATATTTAAAACTTCCGGCACCCTTGAGCGTTTCGAACGCTACAAGGGAGGTGAATCGCTCGACCTTCTGCTTGAGGAAGCTGCCGCTGCCGAAGCCAAACGTGCTGCCCCGGCGAAAACACGCAAGTAAGAGCGTAAAACCCACCGTTACGGATTACGCAATATGTTTAAAGGAAGTGCGTAATCCGTAATGCGTAAAGAGGGAACTCATTATGAAAGAATTGATTGAGTACATCGCCAAATCTCTTGTTGAGCACCCGGAAGACGTGGTAGTGACCGAGAGCAAGGGAAATCGTCCACGCATCGAATTGAGCGTTGCCAAGGATGATATGGGTCGCGTAATCGGCAAGGGCGGCAAAGTGGCGAACGCCATCCGGGCATTGTTGCGGGTCGCTGCGGAACGACAGGGAAAGCAAGCTACCCTGGACGTTACGGAACCCTCCTGACATGGTGGAACAAAAACAAGGCTCGCCAAAAGGCGAGTCTATTTATTTGGCGATAGGGTTCCTGCGCCGCCCCCATGGTATTTCAGGCGAGGTCATCATGGATCTGCATACAGACTTCCCCGAGCGGATCAAAGCGGGACGAAAGGTTTATGTGGGGAGGGAGTACGAAGCGTTCACCATCGGTTCTGTCCGCCCGCACGCAAATGGATTGCTGGTTAAAATCCGCGGGTATGATACACCCGAAGGAGCCGGAAGATTTCGGAACCAATGGGTTTATGTCAAATCGACGGAGGTCCCGGCTCTTCCTGAGGGACAGGTTTACAAGTACCAGTTGATCGGTCTTACGGTGACAACGGATACCGGTGAGACTCTTGGCGTGTTAAACGAAATTCTTGAGACCGGTGCGAACGATGTCTATATTGTGAAAAAGGAAGCCGGGGGCGAAGTCCTCCTGCCTGCCATCCCGGATGTGGTCCTTGATACCGATATGACACTGCGCGTGATGAAGGTTCATTTGCTTGAGGGCCTGGTTTAGATGCCCGGGGTGTAATTAATAAATTCGTAAACAGTAAATTGAATTGGGGGATGTTACAATTTCTTCGCATGGAAGAAAAGAAATTTTGGATCGGGTTTAATCTTATCAAGGGCATAGGCGCTGTCCGTATGCAGGGCCTGGTAGCGCATTTTGGCGATCTTGAATCTGCGTGGAATGCGGATGCGGCTGAGTTGGTTGCGTCCGGTTTGGGGGCAAAGCTGGCAGAGAAAGTCATCGGGGCGAGAAAGCAAATTAACCTGGATCAGGTAGGGGCGCGGATCGAAGCGCAGGGGATCAAAATCCTGACCTGGATGGACGAAGCGTACCCAACCCGCCTGAAAGAGATCGATCAACCGCCGCCGGTTCTGTACATCCGTGGGGATTATTTAATGGACGACCTGTTTGCGGTAGCGATCGTTGGCACGCGGAAAATCACACCTTATGGCAGGCAAGTGACGGAAGAGATCGCTTCTTATCTTGCTTCGAATGGGATCACAGTTGTCAGCGGGCTTGCCCGGGGTGTCGATGCTGTAGCGCATCAGGCGGCGCTCAAGGCAGGCGGGCGGACAATAGCAGTCCTTGGATCGGGCGTGGATAAGATCTATCCGCCGGAACATCGCGGGCTTGCCGAACAAATGATGACGTGCGGCGCGGTCATTAGTGATTACGCTGTGGGCACCCCTCCAGATGCCTCGAATTTTCCGCCGCGAAATCGTATCATTTCAGGCTTGTCATTGGCGGTGGTTGTGATCGAAGCGGCAGAAACGAGTGGCGCATTGATCACCGCCGAGTTTGCAGCGGCGCAGGGGCGTGAGATCTTTGCCGTGCCCGGAAGCATCCTGGCACCACAAAGCAAAGGGACAAACCGACTCATTCGAAATGGCGCGCAGCCTTTATTGACACCTGTCGACTTGATGCAGGCATTGGACTTGACACGCATGGATAAACAAAAATCGGCGCGGAAGATCCTGCCCTCCAATGAAATCGAGGCGCTGGTCTTGAAAGCGCTTGGGAGCGAGCCGCTGCATGTGGATGAGATCCGCAATCAGGCTGATCTGCCTATTGAGAAGATCTCCGCCGCTCTCACAATGATGGAGTTGAAAGGTATGGTAAGGCAAGTTGGTGGTATGAATTATGTAGCTGTACGAGAAGAACAGTCGGATTACAACCTGTAGGAGGCAGATATGAATGCAGATCTTTCACATGCGTATGCAGTGATCATGGCTGGGGGCGGAGGGACGCGCTTATGGCCCCTTTCGCGCCGGGAAAAACCAAAACAATTGTTACCGTTGATCGGGCAGGAAACCTTGTTTCAAAGTACGGTCAATCGCTTGGAGGGGTTGTTCCCACCCGAGCGCATCCTTGTGGTGACGGTTGAAGAGCAGGCGCAGGAAATGAAAGAGCAGGCTCCCGAGATCCCGGATGAAAATTACCTGATCGAACCGGCTCCGCGTGGAACTGCTTCAGTGGTCGGGCTTGCTGCGATGGCTTTGCAAAAGCGCAACCCAAAAGCTTCAATGGCGATATTGCCCTCCGATCATTTCATTCGGAATGTGGATCTTTTCCATTATTTATTGAAAGCCGCCTTCGAAGTGGCTGCTGATCATTATCTTGTGACGCTTGGTATCACTCCGACCATGCCTTCGACAGCGTACGGATACATCCAACAAGGAGTTGGGTTGGATGGCGATTACAAGTACCCGGTGTATAAAGTGAAAAGCTTCAGAGAAAAGCCCAACGACGAGACTGCGCAGAAATTGCTCCGCTCCGGTGACCACTCCTGGAACAGCGGGATGTTCGTTTGGCGTGCGGATGCTATTCTTGGTGAGATTGGGAAGCAAATGCCGGGTCTGATGGATGCGCTTAATAAGATCGGCGCAGATTGGGACACGTCAAAAAGGCTTGATACGTTGGTAAAAATATGGAAGGGTGTAAAGGTCGAGACGGTGGATTATGGCATCATGGAAAAAGCCGAGAAGGTTGCCGTTCTTCCGGCGGGTGGGTTGGGCTGGAGCGACGTCGGCTCATGGTCATCCTTGTTCGAGGTCCTTCTTCCGGATATGCGCGGAAATATTGCGACGAACGCGGTAACCCACCTCGCACTCGATACGAATAATACACTTGTGTATGGCAGCGCCGACAGGTTAGTTGTGACCATTGGAGTCGATGATATGGTGGTGGTCGATACGGGCGACGCTTTGTTGCTGTGTAAAACCGACCAATCGCAAAAGGTCAAAGATGTTGTGGAACATTTGAAAAAACACAGGCAGGAAAAATTTTTATAGCCACAACGTCCATTTTTATCAGGGGCGAATACGACCCAATAAAATCCCGTTTGCAAAAAAACGGGATATTGCTGTAGAATGTCCATCCCGTAAGGTTTATCCTTACGGGATGTTTTATCTATAATAGATTGTCGCTCGCAGATTTTGAATCGAGTGAAGCGTTGGAGGATTTTTATTAAATGGAAGCCTATTGCATGAAATGCAAAACCAAACGGGAGATAAAAGATCCCGTTGCGGGATTCAATGCCAAAGGGTCGGCTGTGACAACGGGGGGTTGCCCCGAGTGCGGAACAAAACTTTTTCGCATGGGAAAAACAGATGCGCATGCAGGTTTGACCCCCCCGGAAAAACCCGAGAAGGTTGAAGTACGCGAAGGAAAATTGGTTATTGTAGAGTCGCCAGCCAAAGCAAAGACGGTGGGTCGTTTCCTCGGCAAGGGGTACACAGTGCGTGCTTCGGTGGGGCATGTACGGGATCTGTTGAAGTCCCAGTTATCCGTGGATGTGGAAAATAACTTTGAGCCAAAGTATCGCGTACCAAATGAAAAGAAAGATGTAGTCAAGGAGATCAAGCAGCTGGCGAAAAAAGCCGAGGAGATCTTTCTTGCCACCGACCCCGACCGTGAGGGCGAATCGATTTCGTGGCATCTGATGGAAGCCGCGGGGATCGAAGCCGAACGGACGAAGCGTGTGGTCTTCCATGAGATCACTGCGCCTGCTGTTTCGGAGGCATTTGCCCATCCTCGCAACATCGATATGAATCTGGTCAATGCCCAGCAGGCGCGGCGTGTGCTGGACCGTCTTGTTGGGTATAGCATCAGCCCCATCCTATGGGAAAAGGTGCGCGGACGTCTCTCTGCAGGGCGGGTGCAATCTGTTGCACTGCGCCTTATCGTCGACCGGGAGCGTGAAGTCGAGGATTTCAAGCCGGTTGAATACTGGTCGATCCATGGCGAGTTCAAAGCCGAGAAGTTGAAGTCATCGTTCATTGCCAAACTGGCACGCATCGATGAAAAGGAACCCGAGCTTTCCAACCGGGAGATTGTCGACCCGATCCTTATTGATATGGAAACGGGCGAATACGTGATCTCAAAGATAAAGCGCGGGGAGAAGCGCCAAAAACCGCTGGCACCATTCACGACATCGACGCTTCAACAGGAAGCCTCCAAAAAACTTGGCTTTACGGCGAAACGTACGATGGCACTTGCTCAAGGATTATATGAAGGTCAGGATGTCGGTGAAGGGGGTACGACTGGTTTGATCACCTATATGCGAACCGACTCGACTAATGTCTCCACGCTGGCTCAAACTGAAGCGCGTCAATACGTGATGGATCGATTTGGTTCGGAATACCTACCTGCCGAAGCCCCTGTTTATAAAACAAAATCCGCCTCGGCGCAGGAAGCACACGAAGCCATCCGCCCGACATCAGTGATGCGCGACCCGGCGAAGGTCAAGGAATTCCTCGAACCGGCAATGTTCAAATTGTATCAATTGATCTGGCAAAGGTTTGTCGCATCACAAATGGCGTTGGCATTGTTCGATACCATTCAGGTTGAAGTCACCGGAAAGACAAGCGGGCATGAATATCTGTTGCGTGCTTCGCATTCTGAAGTGCAGTTCGCAGGGTTTCTCGCTGTGTATCAGGAAGCCAAGAACGAAGATACATCAACAGAAGACGAAGAGGAAGATGTCAAGATCCCACGCGGAGTGGAGGAAGGACAAAAACAGGACCTGGTTCGCTTGATCCCGGAGCAGCACTTTACGCAGCCACCTCCACGCTTTAGCGAAGCGTCACTGGTAAAAGCTTTGGAAGAGAATGGGATCGGACGCCCATCCACATATGCACCCACGATTTCCACCATTCAACAACGAGGTTATGTTGTACGTGAGGAGAAGAGGCTTATCCCAACGGAGATGGGCATACAAGTCAACGATCTGATGACACAATACTTCCCCGAGGTTGTGGACTTGAATTTCACTGCCCATATGGAGGAAGACCTAGACAAGATCGCGGATGGCGAAATGGTGTGGACAGCTGCGATCCGCGAGTTTTACGAACCGTTTTCAGCGGATGTGAAAAAAGCACAGGCTGAAATGCCTGTGTCGAAATCCGAGCCGGAGCCGATCGGACGAAAATGTCCGGAAGATGGCGGTGAACTGGTCATACGCTACGGGCGTTTTGGAAAATTTATATCTTGTGCAAACTTCCCATCCTGTCGATATACCGAGCCGTGGTTGGAAAAGATAGGTGTCGCATGCCCGAAGGATGGCGGTGATATGGTGGAACGTAGGACACGCAAAGGACGCACATTCTATGGTTGTGCTAATTATCCGAACTGTGATTTCACCACATGGAAAAAGCCTCTTCCCAAGCCATGCCCCAGCTGCAATGGACTTTTAGTGATCGCAAATAAACGCGAAGCGCAGTGTACTGTTTGTTCAAGCACATTCCCATTGGAGGAGATCGCTGCGGAAAACGCCTAGCCTGGTTGTAATTCACGACAACTGGTTAGAATCAAGGCTTGAGCGGGGTTTGAATCGCGCGGGTTATATCAATTACTGTCACGAAAGCTGTCTGGAAATATCTTTATTTTCTAAATAGCAGCTTTCGCGACTTTTATGTATCGTTCTGTCGGGTAATACTTCTGCCATGCGGGGCGGGGAATTTACGTTGTATAATCGAGCCATAACATAGGAGCGAAGGAGCCAGTTATGCAATTCGTAGTTGCTTTCCTGAAAAAAATTCCCATCCTGCCGATCGTACTTTTTATTGTAGGATTGGTGATTGGGCTGCTGATCGGTTGGGTGGTCGCGCCTGTGGAGTTTGTGAATGCAACCCCGTTTTATCTGCGCCAGGATCTGAGAGAAGATTACATGCGCATGGCGATCGACTCTTACAGCATCAATAAAAGTGCAGCTCTGGCAGCAGATCGTTGGGCAGGGTTGGGCACCGAAGCGCAAAACGCATTTGCAGTCGTTCAAAATAATCCCGGTTATCTGCCCGGGTCGCTTATTCAGGAATTTGGGCAGGCAGTAACCGATGAGATCAATGCGCGTGGCGGGCAGGTTGCTGGTGAAGAACCGCCCGCAAGCACATCTTCATGGCTTCGCCTTGGCTTGATCGGTGTTGGCATTGTTTTGGTGCTTGCTGTTGCTGGTGCAGGTGGTTTTTATCTCTTCCGCTTGTTCCGTAAGCGCGGCTCAGGCGAGGTGACGGCCGTTATGCAGGCGGTGGAGATCAGCCGCTCAGCCGAGAAAACGAACTTTGAAGAAATGGGGCTTGCGCCGCCCATTACCCAGACCATGACCACGTTTGTTTTGGGCGACGATCTTTATGATGAATCGTTTAGTATCGATACCGGCGCCGGTGAATTTCTGGGTGAATATGGTGTAGGGATCTCAGAGATCATTGGAGTGGGTGAGCCGAAAAAAGTGACGGCGCTCGAGGTTTGGTTGTTCGATAAGAATGACATCAAAACTGCTACGAAAGTTTTGATGTCTGCCCATGCTTTTTCTGACTCCGCGGTTCGTTCGCGGCTCGAGCCCAAGGGCGAGTTGGTCCTGGTCCAGCCTCAGGCTCAGATCCTGTTGGAGACGGCAACACTGCAGCTCTTAGCCACCATCGTTGATATCGAATATGGCAAAAGTGCCCTGCCTGAAAATAGCTATTTTGAACGGGTAACACTCGAATTAGCGATCTGGCCCCGGCAGTCATAAAGGAATCCATTAGACAAAACAAAACCCGCTCACACAAGAGCGGGTTTTGTTTTGTTATTCGATCTTGACGATCTTGAATTTGATCTTACCGCCAGGGGTTTCAGCTTCTGCGACCTGACCGACTTTTTTGTTCATCAAAGCGATCCCAATCGGCGATTCGTGCGAAATCCGCCCCTTGCGCGGATCAGCCTCAGTGGGACCGACAATATGATAGGTTTCCGGTTCGAAGTCTTCCTCCTGGATCGTAACATGCGAACCGATGGCGACGACATCGCTAGCGGATTTTTCGATGATGACGGCATGCCGCAGGATGGCTTCGATCTCCTTGATGCGTCCTTCGAGGAAACCCTGATCCTCTTTTGCTTTATGGTAATCCGCGTTTTCTGAGAGATCGCCCATCTGAATGGCGGAGCGGAGCCGTTGGGCAAGTTCGTCGCGTTTGGGTCCTTTCAGTTCCTCCAGTTCGGCTTTGAGTTTTGCCTCGCCTTCGGGGGTCAGATAGTTGGTGGGGGTCATGGTTACTCCTTTCTAAAAGCGGCGGGGGAACGGTTATTTGATGGTTCCCCCAGGTTGTCTGAGATCCGGTCAGGGTTTCTCGGTGGGGTTGAATAATTTTTGGTGTTCTTCGACTGCGAACCTGTCGGTCATACCGGCAATATGGTCACAGATCGTTCTTTCCAACCCGCGTTTCTCGACGAAGAATTGCACATGGTCGGGAAGCATGGCAGGCTCGGCGCGGTAGGCGTTGAAAAGGTCGGAGATGATGCGTTCCGCCTTGACTTGCATTCGGACAACTCGATGATGCCGGTAAAGTTTCTTGTAAAGGAAATCCTTCAATTCCCTGTTACGTCTTTTGGTTTCGTCGCCATACCCGACCACGTTATGCTTCAATTTCTGGATGTCTTTTACCGAATTTACTTTGCTTTCCTTCAGGCGTGTATCGGTCTGCTTGATCATGTCGGTGACCAGCAACCCAACCAAATGCCGGATCATTCGGTGGCGCTCCATATCGCTAAGGTTGGGTCCGTGCCAGTTGAACGACTCGCACAATATCTCCCAAAGCGACACTCCTTCCAACATCTGCGGGGTCAGCATCCCCGAGCGCAGACCGTCATCCAGGTCGTGTGTGGTGTAGGCAAGTTCATCGGCGACGTTGGCGATCTGGGTCTCAAGGTTTCCGCGTAGATCAGGGTTGTAATCGCGTGCATCCGAAATATCGTACTCCGATTCGTGCTTGACCATTCCTTCGCGGACTTCCCAGGTGAGATTCAGTCCGGGGAATTCCGGGTAACGCTGCTCAAGTTCCGTAACGATTCGCAAGGATTGTTTGTTATGGTCGAAACTGCCGAAATCACGCATCAGCCGAGCAAGGGAAGTTTCCCCGGAATGTCCAAATGGGGAATGCCCAAGGTCATGTGCGAGGCAAATGGCTTCGACCAGGTCTTCGTTCCCACCCAAGGCGCGGGCGAGGGTTCGTCCGATCTGCGCGACCTCGAGTGTATGGGTCAAGCGTGTGCGGAAATGGTCGCCCTCAAAGTTGATGAAGACTTGGGTTTTGTATTCGAGGCGGCGGAAGGCTGTGGTATGCAGGATGCGGTCGCGGTCGCGCTGGAACGCAGTACGATATTCCGGCTCGGCATCGAGGTAGGCACGGCCTTTTGTATCCCGGCTTCTCATCCCATAGGGTGCAAGGCTGCGGTCTTCGATCTCTTCCAATTGCTGGCGCGAGAAGAACATGCAAATGTCCTCAGAATAATATGTCATTGCGGAAATCGCAATGACATCTCAGTGAGTGGGGCGAGAGGGGGTCGAACCCTCACGTTGTTGCCAACGACAGATTTTAAGTCTGTTGCGTCTGCCGATTCCGCCATCGCCCCGGCGCTATGTATTTTACTATAAGAAGCCGCCTCGAAAAAAATAAATCGCCACGATGGGCGATTTATTTGGCGGTCCCGACGGGATTCGAA
>CAZYLM010000010.1:0-28112 GCA_964648645.1 uncultured Anaerolinea sp. | reverse complement strand
GCTTTCTTAATAACCTGCTCCTTGCCCTCATCGCCGTGACGGTTGCGGTCTCGCTCCAGACCGTTGGCGTGGCATTGATGGTTGCCATGCTGGTTACGCCTGCGGCAACAGCCTACTTGCTCACACACCGTCTTTCGCGGATGATGCTTCTGGCGGCAGTGTTTGCGTCACTGTCAGGGATCATCGGCTTATACCTTTCGTTCTATCTCAGCATCGCATCGGGGGCGGCAATTGTATTAACCGCGACCGTCTTTTTCCTCATTGCATTTGTTTTGAAGCGTTTGCAAAGAGGGTAAACCAATAACAGGTAACATTCGCCGACAGCGGATGTTTACATAGTACTAATGGTCATCCACCAAATCCCCCTTAAGTTCATTGTGGATTTGGGTGCCATCCGCGATAATCCCGGCATTGAGTTCAAAAAAACAAAGGAGATTATCAGTCATGGCACTTATCGAAAATACCATCCATATCAACGCTTCACCCGAAAAAGTCTTCGCCCACATCACCAACCTGGAAGGGCAAAAGAACCAGTACGTAACCAGCATTGAAGCGGACGGTCCCATCAAGCTCGGAACCAAGATTAAAACCACGGTCAAGGCAATGAACGGCGTGGTGAACGTGATTACCGCTGAAGTTGTTGGTTTTGAAAAGAATAAACTTTACAGCGTCAAAACAATCGCAACCCCGCCTGCTTCAGATGTGGTCAGCACGAACATCCTCGAAGCGGAAGGCGGCGGTACAAAACTGACCCTCCAGACCGAAGCTATGCTCGTCCCGCCCGGAATGCCCTCGATGCCCGGCATGGAAGATATGATGCGCAAGCAAATGAGCGCAAGTTACGACGCCACCCTTGCCCAGATCAAGAAAGCCATCGAAGGCTGAACCTTATAGACTGAAAAATTTTTAACCGTAGGACAAGTCTACAGGCTTGTTCTACGGTTTTTTGTTACAATCGCGCCCATGTCGAACTATAAAAAAACATTTTTCTATCTTCTCTCGATACTTCTTTTTATCTCCGCCTGTTCATCGAACGCTTCGACGGATGTGCCGCCAACGGAGCAAATATTTGTAAACACACAGGTAAGCGAAACGCCTGTACCTCTTATTGAAACTCCGGTCCCAACCAACACGCCGTTTCCCACTCTGGAGCGGGCGCAGTATACGCTTGACACCCTCATCGACTACGACTCGCATACTGTGGCCGTGGATGAAACCATTAAATACCCCAACTTGACCGGCAACCAGCTCAACGCCCTGGTCCTTGCCGCGATCCCCAACCTGTGGGATGGAAGTTTTGTCTTGAACAGCCTTGCTGTCGATGGGCAGCCCGTCTCGAATTTTTCCGTCAATGGTCAGCGGATCGATATTCCTCTTGCCTCTCTTCTCCCTCCGAACGGAGTGGTCGAACTCAAACTTAATTTCACCTTGAGCCTTCCCTTCGCTGAGCAGGAAGACCCGAATGTCTCCCGTCCGCGCATTTACGGTTACACCAGCAGACAGATCAACCTCGTTAACTGGTATCCTTTCGTCGTTCCCAACATCAACGGCGAATGGATCCTTCACGACCCCTGGTTTTACGGCGAGCATCTTGTCTACGACTCGGCGGATTATGTGGTGAATCTCAAATTTTCGGACCCGGCTTCGGCTCCCATCGTCGCATCAAGCGGAGTCCCTGAGGCGCAGGCGGACGGTTCCACCCGCTACACCGTCGCATCCGCGCGGACGTTTGCTCTTGCTGCCAGCCGCGATTTCCAGACATCCACCACACAAGTTGGTGACATCACCCTTACCAGTTATTACTTTCCGTTCAGCGAGGCGGGGGGGCAGGGTGCTTTGCAGGCGTCAGCACAGGCTCTTCAAGTGTACGGTTCGCGTTATGGAGCATACCCGCATAAGAGCCTTGCCATTGTGATGGGTGACTTCAATGACGGAATGGAATACTCAGCTTTTTATTACCTTAGCCGCGATTTTTACAACCTCTATGATGGAACCCCAGCCAACTATTTAACGTTTGTTGCAGTACATGAGACTGCGCATCAATGGTGGTTTGAACAGGTCGCCAACGATCAGGCAACCCAGCCCTGGCTTGATGAAACTCTCGCGACCTATAGCGAGCGTGTTTATTATGAAAGCACATATCCCGACCTTGTCAGTTGGTGGTGGGCGTATCGCATCGATTTTTACAAGCCCGAAGGCTTTGTGGATATTCCCATCTACGAAGGTCAGGGATTCCGTACGTATACCAACGCGGCATATTTTCAAGGTGCGCATTTCCTTGAAAAAGTCCGGGAGCGCATCGGGGATGAGGCATTCTACGCTTTCGTGCAGGATTATCTCAACCAGGGCCGCGGTAAGATTGTCACCGGTAATGATTTTTTCAGCATCCTCCGTGTACACGCAGGCTCGACCGATATCTCTGACCTGATCAACCAATACTTCCGCAGCGTCTATCAATAATGAATCAACGTTCACGCATCAAATTACGCATTTCAGCTTTACTTGGCGTAGGTCTTCTTCTTTCTTCTTTCCTCGCTTCATGTGCGCCACCTGCGACGCCTTCTCCCACCCCGCTGCCTTTTGCAGAGTTCGTACTACCGAAGGGACAAACATCTGCGTCAGCCACCCCTTTCCAACCTGCCACAGCGACGAACACCCTGGTTCCGACGTTTACCACCTCACCTTCCCCTACGCTGACGAATGTCCCTGCCACAGCCACGTTGACTTCGCCTCCCTCGACGGCGGCAGTGACTACCGTCCCACCAACCGCGCCCCAGCCTGCGGGTTCATCGCGCCCAAACTATATCTTCAACGTGAGTCTTGACTTCAAAGGCAGGTCGCTCACCGCAGATGAGACCATTCGTTATTACAACACCTCCGGCGGGTCTCTCTCCGACCTGGTTTTCTCTGTCCAGCCGAATATGTTTACCGGCGCGTTCACGCTCAACTCAATAGCTCAGGATGGTGTCGCCTTAAGTGGTTATACATTTAGCGGACAACGTTTGAGCGTGGCATTGAATCAGCCCATCACAAACGGCACAGCGACGACCATCACTTTGAATTTCAACCTCAAGATTCCCCAAAAAGGTTCCGGGGATGTTTTCGGTTACGATTTCAACCAGATCAACCTCGTGGATTGGTATCCATTTATTGTGCCGTATCAGGGCGGTTGGGTTTTGCATGATCCCATGCCGTGGGGTGAGCATCTCGTCTATGATTCGGCGGATATCGAGCTTAACATCAAAACAGACCCCGGCGTGACCCTTGCCGTAGGTGCCTCGCCCGAAGCGAACGGCGAATGGACCCGTTATCGCATGTACGGCGCTCGGACATTGGCGCTTTCTGCAAGCGACGAGTTCATCGTCAATGAGACCACGTTGGGAAACATCAACATCCGCTCGTATTACTTCAGCGGCTACCAAAAAGGGGGGGATGATATGCTGATCTACGCCAGTGAAGCCATCCAAACCTATTCGGCTGAATTTGCGCCGTATCCGCACCAGACCCTTGCCATCGTGCAATCGGATATGGATGACGGTCAGGAATATGATGGATTGGTCTTTCTCGCCACAGATTTTTACAGTCAGTATACAGGCTCAGCGAAAAGCAACCTTACGACTATTGGGGTGCATGAGATCGCTCATCAATGGTGGTATAGCCTGGTGGGTAACGATCACGCCTTTGAACCCTGGCTCGATGAGGCCATGGCGACCTACAGTGAACGCATCTTCTTCGAGAACAACTATCCAGCCAACATCTCGTGGTGGTGGCAGTTCCGAGTAAATTATTTCAAACCGACCGGCTACGTGGACGCGACCATCTACGATTATGGCTCCTTCCGGGCGTATACCAATGCGGTTTATTTCCAGGGAGCGCTCTTCCTTGACGATATGCGTGAACTGATGGGTTACGGCAATTACTCGAAGTTCATCAAGGCCTATGCGACCCGTTATGCTTACGGACACGTCACAACCGCGGATTTCTTTGCGCTTGCACGCGAGACCATCAACGTCAATTATGACGATTTGATCGCGGATTATTTTTCGAGAACATACTAACTTTCGCCAGTCTCTTCTCCTGACTTTCGTGGGTTGGATAACCGTCGGTCAGATCATATAATCAAGCCATACGAACAGGATGGCTTGATTGTAAGACTTGCCTGCTACGCTTTGTCTGGTTACAAACCCATGAACAGACCTTTCACCTTCATCAACGTTGCCATGACAGCGGATGGAAAGATCGATACGTTTGCCCGCAAAGGTGCGGCGATCTCATCTGCCAGGGATAAACAGCGGGTGGACGGACTTCGTGCTTCAGCAGACGGCATCCTTGTCGGCGGGAAAACTCTTCTGGAGGAAGCGCCCAAGCTCACGGTCAAGAGTGAGGCCCTGCGTGGGGGGAGGATAAAGCAGGGGCGTTCGCCCAACCCGATAAAGATCGGAGTAGCCACTATCGCAGGCATTTCAAAAGACTCAGATTTCATTAAGGCGGGTGAAGCGCAGCGGGTAATATTCACCACATCCCAGACATCTATTACGAAAATCGAAGAACTGCGCACGTTGGGTGTGAAGGTGTTCGTCGACGAAGCACCTCGCGTTGATCTGCATAAGATGATGCTGACGTTAAAGAAACTGGGAGTGGATCACTTGATGGTGGAAGGCGGTGGGACGATCAACTTCGAATTAATGCGGCTGGGTCTTGTGGATGAATTGATGATCTATGTAGCTCCGTTGATCTTTGGCGGCGCAAATGCCCCCACACTTGCAGACGGCTCAGGGCTTTTGCGTGAAGGTGCGTTGTCGATGAGTCTCACTGGCATCGAGAATTGGGATGATGGTGGCGTGGTTCTGAGATATAGATTGTTGAATAAATAGATTTAGTGGCAGTTGCCATGCAGGTGATTGTCACTTGAAATTGGAGAAAATAATGTCTACGTTGATGCATGAAAAAATTCAAGTGTTATTGGAAGAAGATTGCTGTCATGAGTGTGAAGGGTACGGCGTCGACCATGTCTGTGTCCACATCGAGGCAATGGCGGAACTACCCACACGGTTTGGCGATTTTCATATCGTGGCGTTCTCGAACAACCGGGACGATAAGGAACATGTCGCCATCATCAAAGGCGATGTGATCGGTGCTGATGATGTGCCGGTACGTTTGCATTCGGAATGCCTGACCGGCGATGCCATCGGTTCGTTGCGCTGCGACTGCCGTGACCAGCTCGAAGCGGCATTGAAGAAGATTGGCAGCATGGAGCGTGGCATGGTCTTGTACTTGCGGCAGGAAGGACGCGGCATTGGGCTGACCAACAAGATCCGCGCCTATACCTTGCAAGACCAGGGACTCGATACGGTCGAAGCGAATCTCGCACTCGGCTTCCGTGATGACGAGCGCGATTATGCCGTCGCGGCACACATGCTTCATTCATTGAAGGTGCAGTCCATCAAATTGATGACCAACAACCCGAAGAAGATCGCACAGCTTGAACAACACGGCGTCAGGATCAACGAACGCCTGCCGCACATCCTGCCGACCAATGACCACAACATCTTTTATTTGCAGACGAAGGCCGCAAAGTCCGGTCATATGATCGACTTCCATGGTAAGGAACATCTGCCCGAACAGAGCGACCATCCCATCGTCGAAGGCATGACCGAAGATCAGATCAAAGCGTTTTATGAATAAGCGATGCTCCTGCAGGAGCTTTTGCAGTGATAAATGATGAATAAAACAATTGTCATTACTGGTGCCACGGGCGCTCTGGGGAGTTTGGCTACGAAAACATTTGCAGGCATGGGGCACAATATTGCCCTGCTTGATAAAGATTCGAATAAATTGGAATCGCTTGTCCGTGTTTTAAACCTGCCTACGGAGCGGCTCTACACTGGAGCTGTGGACCTGCTCGATGGGGAGGCGGTTCAAGACTCTGCTCAGGCTGTGGTCTCAAAATTTGGCTCAGTCCACGCCTTGTTCCATCTCGTCGGCGGATGGAATGGCGGCAAGACCTTTGCCGAAACTCCCATCGACGATTTGGAGTTCATGGTCAACCAGCACATCCGCACGACCTTCAACCTGTTCAAAGCATTTGAAGCGCCGTTATCCAAAAACGGCTGGGGGCGGGTCATCCTCGTCTCAGCCTCGACCGTGCCAAACCCGCCCGGCAAAACCGGCGTTTATACTGCCGCCAAGTCGGCCCAGGAGAATATGGGGCTTTCCCTGGCAGCGGAGTTGAAAGAGGCGAAAGTGACTGTAAATATCGTTCATGTCCGCGCCATCGATATCGAGAACAAAGGCACAGGCACGACTCCGGCTGAGATCGTTTCAACAATGCAATATCTCTTTTCAAATGCAGCGGATAAGGTCAATGGGGCGAGGATTCCATTGTATTGAAGTATTGGGGCGCAACATCTCCCGACGTTGCATGTCAAACGTCAGGAGACGTTTGACTCCGTGGAGCATAAAATCAAAAAGGCGACCCAGCTGGGTCGCCTTTTCTTATTACTCGTTTCTTGTTACTTTTTCTTCTTCGCCTTTGTAACCTTCTTAACAACTTTTCGTTTTGCACTTTGCGGCTTGGCTTTCGCTTTTGGTGCTTTCTTTTCCACCGGCAGTTTCTCCAATTCACTGACGAGCCTGCCAAGGAAGTCAAAACCTCCCTGCCAGAACTTCGGGTCGCGGATATCCACGCCCGCTTCTTTCAGGATGCGCTCCGGCGCTTCGGCGCCGCCCGCGGAGAGGATCTTGAGATATTTGGGCTTGAAAGATTCACCTTCGGCTTTGAACATCTGATACAAAGCATAGACAAGGAGTTGACCGAAGGCATAGGCATAAACATAGAAGGGGACTTGATAGATATGCGGAATGCCGACCCATTCCCATTTGAATTCGTCGCTTAAGTCGAGCGAATCGCCGAATTGCTCTTTGAGGTTTTCGAGGTAGGCATTGCTCAAGTCGTCGACTGAGGCGTTCTTTTGCGTCAGTTCATGAGCCGTCTTCTCGAACAGGGCAAAATAAGACTGGCGCATGACCGTTGCATAGGCGTCATCCATTTGCTTGAAGAGAATGTCGCGGCGGACGGTCTCGTCTTTTTCCTCCGAGAGCAATTTGTCGATCAGGATCATTTCGGCGAAGGTCGAGGCGGTCTCAGCCAGCGGCAGTGACGAATGGAAGGTGAAGGCGCTGTGATGTTCTGCCAGCATGGCATGGATGGCATGACCGAGTTCATGAGCCAACGTTGCCACCTCGCGGCTGTTGCCCTGGTAGTTCACCATCACGTAGGGAGTCTCTTCGGGCAGGAAGCCCCAGCAGAACGCTCCTCCGCGCTTGCCTTTGCGGATTTCGCTGTCGATGCGGTTCTGGTCGAAGACTCTCTTCGCCAAATCCGCCACTTTGGGCGAGAAGCTGGTGAAAGCATCCAAAACCATATTGACGGCGGTGTCCCAGTCGTATTTTTTCTTTGAGGCGGCCAGCGGCGCATAGATATCGTAACGGCGCATCTTCTTCATGCCGAGGTGTTTTGCCTTCATCTTGAAATAGCGTTGGAAGATGGCTGTGTTCTTGCGGGCGACGCCGAGTAGTGCTTCCACGGCTTCATCGGGTACATCGTTGCTCAGGTTGCGCGGCGCGATGGAGTTCTTGAACTTGCGCAGGTTGATGTTCTCGCTATGCCAGTCTCGCAGGATGGTCTGGTAAATCTGCCCAAGGATGGGACCGTCATCCGCGTAGATTTTGAACTGCGATTGATAGCTCGCCGCGCGGACAGCGGGATCCGTGCTGTAGCGGTGAGAGAACAATTCCGAAGCGGTCATGTCCTTCTCTTTCCCGTTCACCTTCATCTTGAAAACATAACGGTTGGTGATCGAATCATACAGGTTGCCCAGCGCATTTACCCCGTTGACATTCTTGAGGTTGATGATCTTTTCTTCGGCTTCGCTCAGGGTGTGTGGTTTGAAGAGGCGCATCGCTTCGAGATAATATCGATAGTCGCCCGAGGCATTCATCAGTCGATTGGCGTTGGCTTCGTCGAGTTCCTTCCACCACAGGCTGAAGAACAGGGTGCGGTTCTGGTTTTCCGCCAGAAATTGCATGACGCGCGCCTGCAAGGCTTGTGCCTTCTGGTCTTGTGTATCGGCGGTAAATGACAAGCCTGCGAACGAATAAAGCTTGTTTGCAATGCGCGTCGCGGATTCGTCGGACTTCATGATCTCCATGAATTGTTCGATCGAAATATCGGGGGTGAGCTTTCCGCGCACACCTTCGAACGAAGCCACATGCTCTTCGATCATGTCAAAGGAGTTTTGCAATTCTGCGCTGTCGAAGCTCGGGTAAAGTTGGGAAAGGTCCCATGATGAAAGTTTATATGGCATTATGTCTCCTTGATTATTATTATGTCATTGCGAGGGCGCTCTTGCTCTTCCCTGCACCGAACGCAGGACGGTGTGCCCGAAGCAATCTCATAATGAACAGGAGATTGCTTCGTCGGGAAGATCACCCTCCTCGCAATGACATTACAGACTCGACCTCACGTGCATGATATCCCCTTCTTTGACGATATATTCCTTGCCCTCGAGCCGGAATTTACCCTTCGCCTTCGCCTCATTCATGCCGCCGAGGCTGACCAGGTCCTCGTACGCCACCACCTCCGCCCGGACGAATCCGCGTGAGAGGTCGGTGTGGATTTCGCCAGCCGCCTCCTGCGCCGTCGCTCCGCGGCGGGTGACCCAGGCGCGCACTTCGTCCTCGCCGACGGTGAAAAAGGTCAGTTCCTGCAACAACTCGTAAGAGAGGTTGATCATGCGGTTGAGGCTGAGTTCCTTGAGCCCGTATTCTTCCATGAATACTGCCGCGTCGTCGGTGGAGAGTTGGGCGATCTCCATTTCCAGTTTGCACATAAGCGCCACGGAGGGATGGTCAAGCTTCGCTTCCGGTGCAGATTGACCTTCGCCAAGGTTGAAGACGGTCAGCAGACGTTTGCGGGTGAGCAGACCAAAACTTGAAAGTTCCTTGTCTTCTTCATGGGTGAACTCGAGTTCGCGCAGGGGTTTGCTGTCGGATAATGCCTTATGCAGTTTCTCGAACAGTTCTGTCTGCCGTGCATTGATGGTTTTATCCGTGCCGCCTTTTTTGCGTTCGTCGGTCAGCTTATCCAGCTTGCGCTCGACCGCGATCAAATCGTTCAGGAGGAGTTCGCTTGTCATCGCTTCCACGTCGCGCATCGGGTTCACGCTTCCGTTAGGGTGCATGACCAGGTCGCTTTCAAAAGCACGCACTACGAGGATAAGCGCGTCCATCTGGTTGAGCTGATTCAACAGTTGGCCGGAGATCCCGCTCTTTGTAGTATCGCCCTCGAGACCGGCAATATCGGCGTAGGTTACTTTGGAGTAGATCGTTTTGCGTGGGTTGAACATCTTCGAGAGGATATCCACACGCGGATCGGGCACATCGACAACCGCCTGGTGGACTTCGATCCGCCCGGCGGATGCGGTGGTGGGGGCGTTGCCACGGGTCAGTGCATTGAAGAGGGTTGTCTTGCCGGATTGGGGCAGTCCGATGATTCCGAGTTTCATTGTTTCCTTTTTCCAAACGAGTGGTATACTTGCGGTCGCCCCGCTGATGCGGGATATCAACAAACAAGCCGAAGTGGCGGAATAGGCAGACGCGCACGACTCAAAATCGTGTTCCCTCCGGGAATGAGGGTTCGATTCCCTCCTTCGGCACAGCGCATTATACCTTAGCAGATGGGTTCCCCTGCAAGGCGCGTCCTCCACAGAAATGGAGGACGTTTTGTTTGATAAGGAAATTTAGATAGAGATGGACCTTCCTCAAACTTTCATCCAAAACATCCATGTCGCATTTGGTGAACGCGGACGAGACTGGCTTATAGCCCTGCCTGCCCTGATCGAAGAGATATCAAAACGATGGGGATTGGTAGATGTGCAATCTGTTCCCAACCTCTCATATAACTTTGTGGCATTTGCGAAGCAGGGTGGCGAAGATGTGATGCTTAAGATCGGTGTACCCAACCGTGAACTGACCAGCGAAATGCACGCGTTGAGATTGTTCAATGGAGCAGGTGCCTGCCGCTTATTAGACTATGACGAAGAAAAGGGCTTTTTATTGATCGAGCGGCTTAAGCCGGGAACAATGCTTGCCGATATGGAAGATGACGAGAAGCGTACACACGTTGCCATCGACGTCATGCAGGGGTTGTGGATGTCTCATATCAAGACGTCGGGCGCAAATTTCATCCAACTCAAAGATTGGTTCGCCGGGTTAAACGAAATCCGCCTAGGCTTCAATGGTGGGGTGGGACCCTTTCCTAAAAAAATTTTCGAACGAGTCGAGTCTTCTCTGCCGGAGTTGTTGGCAGGGGACGATATCTGTTTGATGCACGGCGACTTTCATCACTATAATATTTTGTTATCCGATCGTGGTTGGCTTGCCATCGACCCTAAGGGGGTGGTTGGGCCGGTAGGTTATGAGATCGGACCACTCATGGTCAACCCGTGGATGAAACCAATGGATCGGTCTCTGTTCAAGGTTCAGACGGTGAGGCGGTTAGGCATCCTTCATGAAAGGTTGGGCTGGCCAAGGGAGCTGATCCTCGATTGGTCACTGGCGCATGCGGTATTATCGGCATGGTGGGATTATCCCGCAGGTGATTGGAATTCCGGGTTGCAATGTGCGGACGTCTTCATGGAAGTTCGTTAAATGACACGACCTCCCATGCGGGAGGTCGTGCAGCTTCAGGGGGAGGTTACATCCCGAGGAAGGCGAAGATCGCGTATCCGAGGGCAAGGACACCGCTGATGGTCGCGGACATGGGGAGTGCCACGAAGGAGCCGATGCCGAACCAAAGGAAGAACAACCACATGCACCAACCGGAAATCGTTTTAGGTAAAGCCATTTTCATTTCACACTCTCCTTATAGAGTTGTATGCCCTGGCGGGATTGCCAGTATAAATATGACAACACCAGTCCAGAATAAGGGTTGCGGGGGGATTTTTTCGGGAATGTTACAATTGACCCATGACCTCCCTTAGTGTTCCAGCTGAATTTACACTGCAAAGAAAGAACCAGTACGACCAGTCTTCACCTGTGCGGTGGATCCTTTCTCATGTACGCCCTTATTGGTGGATCGCTGTGATGATCTTCGTCGGTGCGGTGGGTAACGCGGTGCTGGCAGTGGTGGTGCCGGTGTTGACGGGCGATGCCTTCAATGCCATGCTTGCCCCCAAGCCGGATACATCTGTTTTACTGCCTCTGGCATTGATCATCGGTTTGTCGCAGGTGGTGCGCGGCGTACTGCAATTGGGGCGTAACTTCGGTGCAGAGTTGATGGCACAAAAGATGGAGCGCGATATCCGCGATGAGCTGTATCTCTCACTGCTCGGAAAGAGCATGACCTTCCATAATTTACAACCGGTGGGCGATACGATGGCTCGCTCGACGAACGATGTGCGCGAAGTGAATTACATGTTCAGCCCCGGTGTAAACCTGGTGGTCGGGTCTTTCATGTTCATTCTCATGCCGCTGTTCTTCGGACCGCGCTATCATCCGTCACTGGTGCTGACTCCTTTGGTTTTCATCATCATCTATTTTATTGCCCTGGCCCGTTATCTAAAGATGTTGTCGCCAGTTACGGATACTGCGCGGGCGACATTCGGGCAGATGAATACACATCTTTCCGAGTCTCTTGACGGTGTGGAGATCATGAAGGGCGCAGCACAGGAAGAAGCTGAGGTGGATCGCTTCGTGACGAATGCACGCAAGGTCCGCGATGCCTTTGTGAAGCAGGGCGACCTTGAGGCGCGTTATATTGCCATGCTGCTACTTGGGCTTGCTTTTGCTGGCGGGTTGACCCACGCCCTCTTCCTGCTTCGGGCTGGCCTCATCGACGTTGGGGCGGTCATTGGTTATTTTGGCATGTTGCAATTGCTGGGCTTCCCGACCTTTACTTCCACGTTTGCTTATTCTCAGATCTCTTTGGGGATGTCTTCTGCACGCCGCATCCTGGAGCTCATTAACCGTGAAACGAAACTAGACCAGAACGCCTCCGGCCTGACCTCGGAGATCCGCGGCGAAATCGAGTTTCGGGATGTTTCCTTTCATTATCCAGACGCAAAGGATGAGAACGATAACGTTGTTACGGGTATTACATTCAAGGTAAAGCCGGGTCAAACGGTTGCCATTGTCGGTCAGACCGGCGCGGGCAAGACCACGCTCGTCAAACTCATCAACCGCATCTACGACACGACCTCGGGTCAGGTGCTTGTCGATGGGGTGGACGTCCGCGATTGGAATCTCGCTTCACTGCGTTCGCAGATTTCGATCATCGAACAGGATATCTTTTTGTTCTCACGCACACTCAGCGATAATATCGCCTTCGGGAAACCCGGCGCTTCCAAGGAAGAGGTTATAGCGGCTTCGATGGCGGCGCAGGCGCACGATTTCATCCTCGACTTTGACGAAACCTATGGGACGGTGGTCGGCGAACGCGGTGTGACTCTCTCTGGCGGACAGCGCCAACGCATTGCGCTCGCCCGGGCTTTTCTCACCGACCCGCGCGTGCTCGTCCTTGACGACTCCACCTCCGCTATTGACTCGGCGACTGAAGACAAGATTCAGCGGGCCATCTCCAATGCCGCAAAAGGACGCACGACCTTCATCATCACACATCGCCTCTCGCAGATCCGCTGGGCGGATCTTATCATCGTGCTCCGTAAGGGGCGCATAGTTGCCATTGGCTCGCACGATGAGTTAATGAAGACATCCGAGGCATACTCGAGAATTTTTAGAGAATAAATAAATCGTCATTGCGAGGAGCGCCCTTACTCTTCGCGACGAAGCAATCTACAGATCATTGGAGATTGCTTCAGGCGGAAGAGCGCCGCCTTCGCAATGACAGAGGACTAAGATGGGTTTCTTCGCAGGACTTAACGACGAAAAATACGACCGCCAGTACAAGGATAACGAACTGGTCCGGCGTATGGTCAATTATTTCGACACGCAAAAAATGCGTTTGGTTTTCGCGTCCCTGGTCATCATTGTCATTGCGGTCATCGGCGCGGCATTACCGGTCATTGTCAGCCGCATGGTGGACCTGATCAAAGAACAGCCAGCTATCGCGGAAATACTGGGTGTTGGCGCTGCGCTTATTGGTGTGGCATTTGGTCAATGGGGGTTGAACTGGCTGAGGCGCGGTCTGATCGTGCGCGCCGTCGGCGATGTGGTGCTGGACATGCGTTCTCGTGCCTTCCGCGCCGCGGCGGAACATGACCTCTCCTTCTACGATCAGTTCTCATCGGGGCGCATTGTCTCGCGTATCACCTCCGACACGAATGATTTCGGACAACTCGTGGTCATCGTCACCGATGTGGTGGCGCAGTTCATTCAAGCCATCATCATCGCGGTCGTTTTGTTCCGTACCGAGGTGAGGCTTTCGTTGTTGCTTATAAGTTTCCTGCCCATTATTTTCGCCATCGCTTCCGGGTTTCGCGTCATGGCGCGGCGGGTCACAAAAAAGGGCATGAAAGCCATGTCCGATGTCAATGCCGCCATAAAAGAGACGATTAGCGGCATTTCGATCGCGAAAAACTTCCGACAGGAAGAAAGCATCTTCAAGTCGTTCGATGAGTCGAATCAGCAGTCATACGGCGTGAACGTGCAGCGCGGCTTTATCCTCTCACTTGTCTTTCCGACGCTCAATGCATTGGGCGGGATCTTCGTAGGTATCCTGGTGTATGTCGGTGGGCGCAGCGCAGCGGCAGGGACGGTCAGCATCGGCTCGTGGTATCTCTTCATTATGAGCCTCGACCAGTTCTTCTTCCCGGTTCTGAATCTGACCTCGTTCTGGGCGCAGATCCAGGGCGGGCTCTCCGCCGCAGAACGAGTCTTCGCTCTCATCGACGCCGATCCGAACGTGATCCAAAAAGAGAGACAGGATGTGCCTCGCCTCAAAGGCGAGATCCATTTTGATCACATGCATTTTCGTTATTCGGATAAAGAGCCGGTTCTGACCGACTTCAACCTGCTCATCCAACCCGGAGAGACGCTTGCCCTTGTTGGCCACACCGGTGCGGGCAAGTCGTCCATTGCCAAGTTGATCGCCCGTTTCTATGAATATCAAGAAGGGCGTCTTCTCATTGATGGACGGGATATCCGCACGTTTGACCTGACCCAGTATCGTCGTCAACTGGGCATCGTTTCGCAGGTTCCATTTCTCTTTTCAGGGACCGTCGCAGAAAATATCCGTTACGCCGCGCCTGGTGTGCCGGAGGAGGAAATGCTGCGGCTTGCCAAACGTATCGGGGACGGGGAGTGGCTTGAGACATTACCGGATGGACTCCACACCGAGGTTGGCGAACGCGGTAATCGCCTCTCGATGGGGCAGCGTCAGCTCGTGGCGTTGATGCGCGTCCTCGTTCAGAATCCCGCCATCTTCATCCTCGATGAGGCGACAGCCAGCATCGACCCGTTCACCGAATGGCAGATCCAGCAGGCGTTGAACCTCATCCTGAAAAATTCAACCAGCATTCTGATCGCCCATCGGTTGTCCACCGTCAAAGCCGCCGACCGAATCGTCGTCATGCGAAAAGGTACGATCATTGAAGAAGGAAACCACCAAGGACTGCTCGACCAGAACGGTCACTACGCCGAGTTATACAATACCTATTTCCGGCATCAATCTCTAGCATATGTGGAGCAGGTCAAAACGTTGGTGGGGAAATAAGTACAGAATTACGGATCGGAGAGTTCATTCATGTATCGTCGTTATGAAAGATTTTTTCAATTGCTGCCCAGACCCCTCGTCCGCTTTATGAGGGATAGCTACCTTTCTTTTCTTGATTTGAAAGACAAGCTGAACGGCAAAGCGAGCCCGTTGACTCCCCCGCGTTCGTTGCATTTCATTGGCGCTGGGGATTTTGACCGGATCGGAGAGGTCTTCCTCGGACACTTCATCAAAGTTGGTGGGTTGAAGGAAAATGAAACGGTATTGGACATCGGCTGTGGCACGGGCAGGATGGCGATCCCCATGATGAAATACTTGACGGAGTCAGGAATGTATTACGGCTTCGATATTTCACGAAAAGCCATCGCCTGGTGTCAGCGCGCCATCACGTCACGCAAGCCGAACTTTAATTTTCATTATGCCAATATCTACAACAAGGAATATAACTCACGTGGCAAGATTTCTGCGCTGGAGTATCGCTTTCCTTGTGAGGACGCCTCGGTCGATTTCGCCTTTGCCACCTCAGTCTTTACCCACATGCGTCGCGCTGAGGTGGAGCATTATCTCGCCGAGTTGAAGAGGACCTTTAAACCTTCAGGCCGGGCAATGGTCAGTTTCTTCATTCTCGACAATGAGAACAAACGCCTCGTAAAAGCCGGACGCTCGGTCTACGATTTCGCCCACAACCTGGGCGATTGCCTCACGGTTGACCCGCATACGCCCGAGCGTGCTACAGCTTATACATTGGAAGACTTGAACAAGATGGTTGCAGCGGCAGGATTAAAGATTGAGGAACCGATCCTTTACGGTTCCTGGTCTGGCAGAGAAAGCATGTTAGACACACAGGATATTGTGATCGTGACCAAGGCTTAGCCAAAGTTCTCCTGCACTGACCGGTGGCGGGTGCAGAGAACACGTCTTGAGTACAGCATAAAATATAAACCTCCCGATCAGTTCAATTCGGGAGGTTTATATTTACAAAATGGAACGATCCGGCGGTTCAAGCAAAATGGCGAGTTGTTTTGCGCCTTCTTCGTCTGTGATAGCGAGAACCTCGTCGAATTCCTCCAGGGTGGCAGTGCCGCGTGGCAGGGTGACTTGTCCCTTGCGGATGATGGCAGCAATGACACATTGCTCGGGCAGCCCCAGGTCTTTGATCTGAATACCGATGGCTTTCGCGCCTTTCGGCACCTTCTCCTCGACCAGCGAGTATCGCCCGCGGCGGAGTTTTAGGAGGGTCATCATATCGCCCAACGACATTTCCTCCTGGATCAGGTGCGCCATCACATCTGCATGATTAATGGTTTCGTCCACGTGGAAATTCTTGTCGAAGAGCCAGGCATTGCGTGGATTGTTGATGCGCGCAATGGTGCGCCTTGTTTTGAAAAGAGTCCGTGCCAGGTAACAGATCACGAGGTTTGTTGCATCGTCGTTAGAGCAAGCCACAAGGACGTTTGCCTTCTCAAGACCAGCCTGCTTCAGAACGTTTGGGTCAGTAGGCTGACCTTCATAGATAACCTCGGTCGGGAGTTCGTGGTGCAGGCGTGAAAGCAATTCACGGCGGTGTTCCACAAGGTGGACTTCGTAATTTTGTTGCAGCAATTGAGAGGCGAGTTGGGCGCCCGTCCGCCCGCCGCCTGCGATGAATACAAACATGTTAAGCCTCTTTCCCTTCGCCCATTTTTTCGCGCAATGAACGCACACCTTCGAGTGTGGCGCTTACGGTGAGGATATCTCCTTTTTGGAGCAGGTCGCCGGGGTTCGGCAGCTCTGCCCGCCCGGCACGTGTGAGCGCAACGCAGACTATGCCATTGCATCCTTCGAGCAGGGTGGAAACGGCTTTGCCGCTGAAATTTTCGTTGATGAACATTTCGTATAACTCCACTTCGCCATTCCCTGCAGAGAATACCGCCCGGAAGGATGGATCGAGCAGCAATTCCTGAACGCGTTCCGCTCCCCAGGATGTGGAACTGACGATCTGCAAACCGAAGGACTCGAGCATGCTGCGCATGGCCGGGTCATAATTACGGACGATGACCTGCTTTACGTTCGGGTAATGGATGCGCACAGTATGACCGATCACGGCGTTCATCGTGTCTGAATTGGTGACGACCGCCAATCCGTCAGCTTTTTCGACGGCGGCACGGGACAAGGTATCGGCGGAGAGAGAATCTCCCTCTACAGTGCGGCCCCTAAAGTCTGGGTGGAGGCGGTTGAATGCCTTGGAATTGGCATCCACCACAACCACCTGATGTCCGTTGGTAAAGAGGCGATAGGCTAGTTCTGCTCCGAACCTGCCACAGCCAATGACGATGAAATTCATATCAAAACTCCTTAGTGTTCGTCGTGATCGCTTTCGATCTCATGAACATGATACGGTACGTTGGTGATCACGATGCCGTGCTGATTCTTCAGTTGTGCCCGCAGGATTTCAGCTGTGTTTGTATGCAGGGTGCCGCTTAAACGGTTGTTTGATACAAATTCAGGTACAACAACAGTGATGATCTCACCGTGCTGCCGATTTTCTGCAATTCCGGCGATGTATTCCAGCAGGGGCTCTACGAACAGGCGGTAGGGAGAGTCCAGCATGACGAGGCGGACCCCTTCGCCCCATGTCTCCCATTTCTTGCGGGTCTTTTCCGCATCATCCGGCTCGATGACGATGTGCAGGCAGGTTACATCATCGGATAGCATGCGGGCATAGCGCAGACCGGCGAGCGTTCCTTGATGCACACCGCTGACCGGCATGATGACGCGGTGCCGATGGGTATGCGGAGGGATAATGCCGAAATTTTCAAGCGAGAGTTTTTTAGCGAGGTTGTTATAGTGGCGATGGATCAGCCAGAAGATGAAGACTACGAACGGGATCAGGAACAGGACCAGATACGCGCCGTCCTTGAATTTAGTTATGGCAAAGACCATCATCACCACGGCCGTACAGACCGCCCCAAACCCATTGACAAGCATCTTCGAGCGCCAGGTTTTTTCGTAACGAAGGGTCGACCCTTTTTCCACCTTGGTCTCGTCGGGTTTCAGCCTACCGATCTTCCACCAGCGCAGGGTCATGCCACTTTGCGAAAGGGTGAAGGAAAGGAATACACCGATCGCATAGAGGGGGATCAATCGGGTTACGCTTGCCTGAAATGCGAATATCAGTATCGAGGCGATGATTGCCAGTGTGACGATACCGCGCGAGAAGACGAGGCGGCTCCCGCGGTATGTTAGTTGACGCGGCAGGAAGCCATCTTTGGCAATCAGGGCTCCAAGGCGCGGAAAATCTGCAAAGGCTGTATTTGCAGCCATGATGAGAATGACTGTGGTGGCGGCGATCAGCATCAGGTAAAAAATTCCTCTGCCGGCGTAGATCGTGCGGGCCAATTGAGATATCACGGTCTCGCTCTCGGCAGGGATGGTGTGGATGCTTTTTGCTAGAAAAGAGATGCCCAAGAATAACGTTCCGAGGATGAGAGACATCCAGATCAAGGTGACTCCGGCGTTCTTGCTGCGAGGCTCCTTGAATGCCGTGATTCCGTTCGAGATCGCCTCAACGCCTGTTAGGGCAGTAGTACCGCTGGCGAAGGCGTGCAGGATCAAGAACGCCCCGATCGTCGCGCCTGTGCCATGGGCTAATTCCATTTCAGGCGGGTCGATCACGGTTCCAAGCCCGCCGGTAAAATAGCGGAAAAAGCCCACGACAACCGTGATCAGCATCATTGCGACAAAGAAATATGTGGGGACGGCAAATGCCACTCCAGATTCTTTGACACCGCGCAGGTTCATCAACATGATGAAGATGATGAATCCAATTGCAAGATAGACCCGGTAGTCATAAAGATTAGGAAACGCCGAGACCACCTGCGCCACACCTGAGGCAATGGATACAGATACGGTGAGGATGTAGTCGATCAACAAAGCGGCGCCAGCGGTCAGGGCGGGCCATTCGCCGAGATTATCGCGGGCAACGATATAAGCGCCGCCGCCATCCGGATAGGCATGGATGGTCTGTTCATAAGAGATCGTCACGATTGCGAGGAGGACAACAATTGCGATTGAAATGGGAAATACCAGACCGAATGCGGCGGTTCCAGCGGCAGCCAGAATGACTAAAATTTCCTGTGTGGCGTACGCTGTAGACGAGAGAGCGTCTGAAGCGAAGACCGCCAGACCGACCACTTTGCCGATGGTTTGATGGGGAGCATCTGCAGTGGAAAGCGGGCGACCGATCAGCCAGGATTGCCAGGTGCGCGGCGGTTTGGATTTGGTTTTTCTTTCAATAATGGGGGTTTGCTTATCTTTTTGAGCGATCATGCAGTCCTGCTAACAGGCAAAAATTATGCCCTTCCTATGGAAAGACAAGCGTGGATTATAGCCTTGTTTCTTGTTTTTTGTATGGCACAAACGGGGGGATGCCCACCAGATATCCCGCCACTGAAAAACTCCCTATGGATGATGTAATTCATCTACTCAACTGCGCGGCGAATCTGCCTGCCCTTCTTTCGGCTGTAGAAGCGGAATCTGCAGATAAAAGGTGCTGCCTTTTCCAACAATGCTTTCCACCCAAACGCGCCCGCGATGGTTCCCCGCGATGGAGTGGACGATGGCAAGCCCCAACCCTGAACCGGGCTGGGCACGCGCCTCGCGCTGTTTGCCTCGATAGAACTTTTCGAACAAGTGTGGGATGTCTTCCGGCGGGATGCCGATGCCCGAGTCCTCGATTGCAAAGATCAGGTAATCTGACTGTGAGATCGTGCGAATCGAAACCTTGCCGTTCATTGGTGTGTACTTGATGGCATTCTCCACCAGGTTATAGACTGCTTGATGAAGCAATGCCCCATCGGCTTCCACGGCATGAGGCATGTCCTTGGGAAGTTCAACCGCCAGATGGATGTTTTTTTGTGTCGCCTGTAATTGAAGGGCGCCGGTAACGCGTTCAATGATATCCAAAACAGGCACGTTCTCCACCTGCAAGCCGACGCCAAACTCGATGCGTCCGAGGTCGAGCAGGTTGTTTACAAGGCGCGACATGTTCTCGACCCCGGCTACGATCTTCTTAACGTACCCCACCTGTTGTTCGTTAAGTTCACCGACCGTATCCAACATGGTGGCATAACCGCGCATCAGGGTCAAAGGAGAACGTAGGTCATGGCTGACAGTGGCCACGAACTCGGATTTCATTGTATCCAATTCCTTGAAGTAGGTCACATCGCGCATGATACAAACGCGCCCGATCTGTCGCCCTTCCACCATCACTGGAGAGGCTGTGGCGAAGTAGGTGCGGCTATCCGGTAGCAGGATCTCCGTGGACTGCTTTTCGGAAGTGGTGCTTTGCAAGAGAGCAAGCAGCGGGCGCAGTTTAATAACCTTTTCCGTCTCCATTCCGCTCATTGCTTCGCCCACATCCTGCCCAAGGGCAGAAGTCGCCGCATGGTTGGCGATCAACAGTCGGTTGTTATGGTCGGTCACGATGACGGGGTCGGGCGAAGAATTGATGATTGCTTCCAACTGTCGGCGCGAGGCTTCCACGTTCAGATAGAGATGAACGTTTGCAACCGCCAATGCGGCCTGTCCAGCAAGGGTCGTCACAAAACGAACATCTGAATCGGAAAATTTGCGCGGCTGTTCGTACCCGGCCCAAACCACGCCATAATAGCGATTTTCATGGCGGAGTGCCACCGCCAATAAGGCCAGAGGTTGCGAGAACTCCGGGTCAAGGATCAATTCGCGCGACCGCGATAGATTTGGCAGGATGATCTTTTCCTGACTTTGCGCCAGGTCGAGGATCTGATCATCGAGATGGGCATAGGTATCTTCTGTCCCTTCAAGGGAGAAACGCGATGGCAACTCTACAAAAGTATCAGGGAGGGTGCTTGGCGAGAGGGCAACCCGCACAGATTTTGCGCCTGTGGAAAGGATCGCCTCAAGCACCGGCTTGACCGCATCCTGCATCTCAAGGCTGGACGCCACATCCTGGCTGACCCTCAGCAGGCGGTTGCTTTCCTCCAACCGTGCTTGCAGCCCGACCCGCATCTGTTCGAACGCGCGGCTTAACTGACCGACCTCGTCTTCCCCCGATATCTTGAGTGGATTGTCGAGATTCCCTTGTGCAATGCGGTTGGCTTCCGCAGCGAGTCCCTTTAGTGAACCGGTCACCACGCGCAGGCCAATCCTCAATGATAGCAGGGCGATCACCGCAAGTAGGATGGTCAGCAATGCCAGCGGCGTGGCGATGTTCAGCGCCAGCTGCTGGGCCCTCTGCGCCGGGACGGTCAGCACGACCGCCCACGGGCGCCCGAAGACGGGATAGTAATAGACGATCTCACGTGTGCCGTCTGCGGCAGTGTTGTCGTAGAAGAACGGCTCGGGACCCATTGGTCCATCATATATGTCGTGAGGTTGTTCCTTGTCAGAATGATAGATGATCCGATTGCTGTCATCCACGAGCATGCCCGAGCCTTCAAGGTCACGCATGTTTTCAAGACTTTTGATGAGCGGAAGGGTGAGTGGATTCGCTTCGATGGTCGTGCGCCCGATCAACACCCGTTGAACCGGCTCCCCTTTTCCGATGGCAACCAGGAACGAGACCCGCCATGACCCTGACTCAGAGATCGGTGGGATCGAATAGACCTGGGTCAAAACGCCCTGTGTGGCGAACAAAACCCCAGAATCTTCCTCCGGATAGAGTCTGAATCCAGGGCGTGTATCTTCGGGGTAGATCGCAAGCACATCACGGGTATTTGAGTCCAGGACGATGAGCTGGTCGAAATATGGCACCGACTTGATGCGAGTCGACAGGATGGCGGTCAGGTCTGAGCCGGTTGCATCCAGCATGCGCGGTTCTGCTGCGAGTTGCGCGGCCAGATTCTGCCCCGTCTCCAAAAAGAAAGGCACACTTTGTGCAGCTGATTCGCCTGTGCTGGACAAACGACCTTCGAGCAGGTCGCGGGCTGACTGTCCCGCCACGACCCAGCCCCCGACAAGTAATGAAACCAGCAGCAACAATATGAATGTACTAACCGCAAAGATGAAGCGCGACTCGAGGCTCTTTTCTCCGGGGGAGGGTTGCAGGGGTTGTTTGCTTCCCCAATGGGTTGGGAAGGCGAGGGAAACGATCTGCGCCACCAAACCACCGACCACCATCTCGCCGCCAAACGCCAGGGTGACGACAAATGCATTGCTGATGGCAAAGTCCAGCCGGGCTGTGGCTGGCACATCCGTGCCCCACTGTGTGAACAAAGCACTCAAGGTATAGAACAATGTATGGATGGGGATCAGTAATAAGGCGCCTGCAAGCGGCTGGCGCAATAGGCGGTACGCCGGCGTGCGATAACGCTGGCGCATATTCATCGAAAACCATATACCCATGAATGCAAATTCAAGGATGGGGAAGAGCGAATACAGATCCCATGATCCGCGGACCACACCTGCAAATGCCCCCAGTAGTGCGGCAACGATCGGTCCGAGCAGCCCGCCGCCCAATAGCCACGGAGTGGCGGAGAAAACCATCAGTGCAGAACCGGGCGCATCGGCGGGCAACCCGGGCAGCGGGCGGACAGAGCCGGAGGTCAACCTCAACCCGATGAATAAATTCAAGATTGGTACAAGCACGAGCAGGAAGATAAAAAGTCCCCATTCTTTCATCCCCCAAGTAGGCTGGCTTTTGCGGTTCGAATAAAGGACCCCCACCAGCGAGGCAAACAACAAAGCCCATGCCAGCCATCCTGCGATTGTGGGTGGAGCCGGGAATGGAATGCCTGCGAGGAGCGTTGCGATGAACTCCATTGGTTTATTATAGTCCTAAAAACATGCACCGCCTCTTGTCCAACGACTTATATTTTCTTCCCACCTTTATGCTTTAGATTCCATCCCGCGATATTTTTCCGGCAGCAGCGAGCGGATCTCCGCCATGATGCGCATCGTACCCTCATTCATCGCTTCGCGTCGCGTCGAGACCTGTTCCTCCAGCCGGAAAATTTTCCCCACCCGAATGTGGACCCGGGCGCGCTTAAAGAGTTTGAGGCTGCTATATACAGCTTCGTTCTCTGTCCCAGTGATGGCGATGGGTAAGATAGGCGCTCCGGATTTATAAGCAAGGAATGCTGCACCGCCCGAACCTTCCTCCAGTGTGCCGGTCAACGAGTAACGCCCTTCTGGTGCGATGATAATTCTGCGTCCTTCTGCAAGACCGTCAAGAGCGGCGCGCAAGGCGCGTTTATCGGGCTTGCCGCGGTGGAGCCAGATGACCCCGTACAAGTCGATCAGTATACCGAGGATGGGTAGATCGTACAGCTCGATCTTGGCGAGTGCATCAGGTGTGAATGGCAGAGATGAGATCAACGCGGGCACATCCGCGTCTCCGAGGTGATTGATGACGATCAGAATAGGTCCGTCCCTGGGAATATTTTCCAGCCCTCCGATCTCGATCCGGGTGCAAGCCCAGGCAACCAGTTTGATCAAGCCGTGTGAAAAACGTCGAAACGCGAGTCGTAAAGGAGTCAACCGGGGCAGGCGCACCAGCTCCGGCAACCATATATCTGTGACAGGTTTAGGCGGCGATGGCTTGTCCGGCATAGACGCCGTGATATTCCTCGGGCAAAAGCCCTGCGATATGACGCATGACCAGGTCTGCGTTGTGCTGGCGTAATTCTCTTCGCTCCGAACCTTTTTGGATCACCGGTGGAAAGTGGATGGGTCTGCCAATGCGCATTTCGAGGTGGGGATGTTCACCGCGTTTGGAACGCTGCCAGAAATCATCCGTTGTGTTGAGGATTCCAACAGGGATAACCGGCGCGTTCGTATGCTCGATGATATAGCCGACACCGGGATTAGCGCGCCGCATGGCAGGTTGATGGGAACGTCCGCCTTCGGGTGCGATCGCCAATGGACGCCCGGCATTCAAGACAGCCAGCATTGTTTCCAACAGCACCCGGTCATATTCCCCACGATGGACTGGGATGACGCCATAAAGTCTCAGAAGCGGTCCCTGTCCCTTTTTCTCGAAAACATCCGACGCGCCAACGATCTCGGTCGCTTCAGGCCAGAAGGAAACCAGCAGCGGAGGGTCGAAGATCGAGATGTGATTCATTGCGATCACGTAGGACGTTCCCAAGGGAACGTTCTCAGACCCGGTGATTTTTATCTGCCCGAGGATGTGGAAGATGAGGCGAAACGCTGGGCGGAGATAGAGCCGATTGAAGCGGATGTTAAAGGGGACGGTGTAAGGTTTCATGTTCACTAAAAGACCTGACAGGTCTTGGAAATCTGTCAGGTCTCTATTGCTTCAGTTACACATTTCGAGTACGCGGGTGTAAACCTGGTTCTCGCTCAACTCATCGGTGTTGATGATAACGGCGTCTTCGGCTGGGCGCAGGGGCGCTACAGCGCGGGTGGAGTCGATCCGGTCGCGCTCGATCATCTTTTTGAGAAGGTTTTCGTAATCGGCTTGTTCGCCGCGCTCGACGATCTCGTCATACCGGCGGCGCGCACGTTCTTCGGCGCTGGCGTCGAGATAGATTTTCAAATCGGCTTCTGGCAGCACAACCGTACCAATATCCCTGCCGACCATGACGACCTTTCCGCGCATGCCAATGCGGCGCTGGTGTTCCGATAACGCCTTACGTACGCCCGGATATGCGGAAATGGCAGAGACCTTCGCCTCCACATCCCCCGAGCGGATCTCCCAGGTCACGTCTTTATCACCGATAACCACATCGCATGCCCGTCCGTCGTTCTCTGAGGGTGGGCGGATATCGATTTGAGCGGATTGTGCCATTTGCGTGATCAGAGCCTCATTGTGTACGTCCAGGTCGTGGTCGAGCGCGATCCACGTCACTGCACGGTACATGATGCCGGTGTCGAAGAAAAGATAACCGAGCGTTTCTGCCAGCCTTCGTCCGACCGTGGTCTTGCCCGAGGCGGCGGGGCCGTCTAATGCGATGATGGAAGGATGATGGTTTGTCATATTATTCGTCAAGAAACAGATCGCTCTTTGCCCACAGGATAATGTATTCCTGGCTTTGTGGTATTTCGCGCAAGGACACCCAGCGAAACCAGGTTGGGCCGTCGGCATATGCCCAGATCGGGGTTCGCCGCCAGATGAAGTCCTGACCTCGATATGCAGATTCTAGGCTGGCGAGATTCGACTCGAAGGGTGTGATGACAATATCCGGCGAGTCGGTGTCATCCAGCGCATCCGATACCTGGACTGGATTCTCGCGTAATGTCCATTCAAGTGCGGGAGATTCAATTCCAAGGATGACCACAGAAGCGATATGGTCATTTCCACGGCCAATATCCGAGACCTCGCTGACCGTATCGCGTACCAGTTCTGCTTGAGAGGGGATCCCAGGCAACCACCACATTTCAGGTGCGTTCAAGCCACGCAAACCTGTTGAGCCGAACATGCCGCCCAAACTCATCACACCCAATCCGATCGCCAATCCCCATATGCCTCCGATCCGCGCAATGCGAATGGACCAACCGGCGGCAACGAGGACCAGACTGACGAAAAGCAGGAGCAATGACCCGACAAGCATCCACACCCGTAAGGTGTAATCGGGTGAAGCGATAGGGAGGAAGTTGATACCCGACATTCCGAGCCAGGCAAAGACCCAGATGAATAGAGTGAGTAGAACGACTCCGGCAACTTCGCGGCGTTCGTCAGGGTAGACCGTGATGTGACGGGCAAGCTCGAGGGAGGCCAAAGCGTTGAGGGGTATCAGTGCCCATGCCAGGTCTGCCATTTGGCGGGCAGGGTAGAAGATGATAAAGAGCAGGGAGATCAAGAGCCAGACGCTGAGAAAAATTATCCTTCTTAAACCGCGCGACCATCCGCGGATGATGGCGACAATGGAAAGCAGGAGGGCGAACGGTTGGTAGAGCAGCAAAGAAAGAAAGATCATCTGCTGAGTTGTGTCGCTTGCTGACCTCCACGAGCCAATGAAAGTGGGGATGGCGGAGAATGAAGCTCCGATCCCACCGGGGACGGAAAAGAAAAGAGTCCCGCCAAGGAAAAGGGCTAGAACGAACGGTATGAAATAAGATGAGAGGGGGAGGGATATGGATGAAGTCTTCTCTTCGACTGTTTCTTCTGCCGGCTTTGGAAGGAAGAACCTGGCGAACGCAAGGGTAACAACTAGTATTAATAAACCAAGCCATACAGACGGTCCGCTGAGGAGCGCAAGGGCGGCTGTCACGGCGGCGAGAGTCGGCTTGCCTTTGTTGATGAAACCGGCTGTGAAGGCGAGGAAAGCAATCGCAAGAATCGGGCTCGCCGCTTGACGGGAAATGGCAACCAGGCCTGGGTCGAGGGCAAGGAAGAAGGCGAGCAACAGGCTCGGGCGTGGCTTGAACCGGTCGTCAAAGAGGAGGGGTGCCAGAACGAGGATTCCGCCGACGAGTGCGGGAATGATGCGGGCGAGGAAATTCGTCCCACCGCCATAGAGCAGGAACATCACGGATGTGGCAAGAATGTAAAGCGGGTGCGGACTGAGGGCGGGGTCCTGCCCTTGCGAAATGCGCAATGCTTGCAGTGCGGGTGCGGCTTCGGCGTCAGTAAGGGGAAGTGCGCCAAGTTGGACCAAGCGGACGAATATGGCAATGAGGAAAGCCAGCGCGTAGAGCGCGGCTTCGTATTTAAATCGTCGGTATGTCATGGGCGATATTGTAATCGGTTCCTGCCTTCCTTTTATGGAATGGATTTCATGTCTCAGATACTTCTTATCCCGCCGCTGCAGTTGCAGTGGTCGGTGTGAGATGGCGGGGGATCAAAGTACCTGTGTTCGTTTCGTAATATTTATCGGTAAGTCGTTGTAAAATACTGTATGACTCCCACACTTTCAAACAACTCAGGCGTTCGGCTCGCGGAATTGATGGCATCCCTGTCCATTGCCACCGACCTTGGACTGGGTCAGCCCATGGAACATGCGCTCTCCTCCTGCATTGTAGCCGTGAGGTTGGCAAGGAAATGTGGGTATAGCGAAGAAGCTGTCCGCGAAGTGTATTATCAGGCGCTATTGAGGTTCATCGGCTGTAACGCCGAAACGGACTGGCTCTCATCCATAGCGGGGGATGAACAAATTTTGCGAGCAGACTTTCATCAAATTGACAGCGGCGATATCAACGTCGTCATCAACATGTTCACCGACGCGATCCGAAAATCATTCGCAGGCGAATCGCCTGAGGTGATCGAGAGCGCCGTCAAACGCGGCATGGAAGGATTTCCGCGCATCCCGACCATGTTCATCGGTCACTGCGAAGTGGCACAACGGCTGGCGGGACGCCTTGGGTTTGACCAGCATGTCATTTATGGTTTGGGTCAGCTATATGAACGCTGGGATGGCAAAGGACTGCCGAGACACATTGCAGGCGAGTCCATTGCTCCAGCCGTGTTGGTGGTTGCGCTTGCACAAGACATGGTTTTGTTCCATCGGTTGGGCGGGTTGAAGGCTTCGTTGAACATCGCAAACGAACGCAAGGGCGGCGCATACGCTCCCTTCCTCGTGGATGTATTTTGCGAACATGCCGAAGAATTATTCAACGGGTTGGATCAAGAACCTTCATGGAATGAAGTGTTGAACCTTGAACCTGGCTCACGCGAACCTCTCACTGAAGAAGGCTTCGATAACGCCTGTCGAGTGTTGGCAGATTTCGTAGATATCAAATCGAACTTTACGCTTACACATTCCATCGGTGTCGCGAATCTCGCGGCAGAAGCCGCACGCTTGGCAGGCTTGCCCGACTCGGATGTAAAAACCATTTGGCGCGCGGCGTTGGTCAAGGAGATTGGGCGCACAGGAATCTCCTCTTCCATTTGGGAGAAGTCCGCTCCGCTGACCGAACGCGAATGGGAACGCGTGCGCATGCATACCTATTACGTCGAACGCATTTTTGCGCGCACGCCCGCGCTTGCCAAACTCGGCACGCTGGCATCTCTGCATCACGAACGCATGGATGGCACTGGCTATCATCGCGGACTGCCTGCGGCGAATCAATCGTTGATGGCGCGCATTCTTTCCGCGGCGGATGTGTATCACTCATTGACGGAAGCCCGCCCGCATCGCCCCGCGCTGGCAGCTGACTCAGCTGCCCAGGAATTACACAAGCTGGTACAGGCTGGCAAGCTGTACGGTGACGCTGTAGATCATGTCCTCTCGGCGGCGGGACACAAGGTCCGTAAGGCGGGCAAAAAAGAGGTGGCTGGTTTGAGTAAGCGTGAAGTGGAAGTCTTGCGTCTATTGGCACGCGGCTTGACCATCAAACAAATGGCGGCTCAGTTAGTCATTTCTGAAAAGACAGTGGATAGTCACATTCAGCATATCTATACCAAGGTCAACGTATCCACTCGTGTGGGTGCCACCATGTTCGCGATGGAGCATCAACTGGT
>CAZYLM010000009.1:6314-28231 GCA_964648645.1 uncultured Anaerolinea sp. | reverse complement strand
CTCGGGCTGATCCTTTTTGCCGCGGGCGTTTTGCTTGGTTTGGTCAAATTCTAGTCTAGGAGAAACTTCATGTCTATAAATCATATCCTTCCCTTTGCTTCGACGCTGATCATGCTTGTTTTCACGGTCAGCGTGTTGCAGCGATATGCTGTGCGTCGACAAGCGCATTTCCTATTTTGGGGAATTGGGCTTGCTATGTTCGGTGCGGGCAGCTTTGCCGAGGCTTACCTTGCCCTGGCTTGGAACAAGTGGGTTTTCTTTATTTGGTATCTTTTTGGTGCTGCTTTGAATGCCGCCTGGCTGGGACACGGCACTCTTTATTTGTTGGTACGTAAAAGCTGGGTGCATGTTGTGACTGCATTGCTTGTGATCGGCAGCTTGTTCGCGGGTTATCTCATGCTGCAAGCCATGCCAAAGCTCGATGAAGCCGTCTTCACCACCGACAAGATCATCAGCGAACAATATGGGACAAAAGCTCTCGAAGCGAGCGAAACGGCTCCAACTGGTGCGTTGACTGTCAATACCACCTATCGCGGTAAAGAGGTGACTGCTGTGCGCGGCTTACTCCCACTCGGAACGCCAGTGCGCCTCACCACTCCGTTCTTCAATATCTATGGCTTGCTGACTCTAGTCGGCGGCGCGATCTACTCTGCTTTCCTGTTCTGGCGCAAGCGCATCATGCCTAACCGAGTAGTTGCCAATGTGTTGATTGCTGCCGGCGCTTTGTTGATCGGTACCGCCAGCACACTTACCCGCTTGGGCTATGGCGAATTCCTGTATATGGGCGAATTGTTCTCTGCCATTCTGATGTTCGTCGGTTTCCAACTTGCGGCGAAGCCGCAGCCGCATGAGATGGTTGAAAGAGTAACAATTCCGGCTTCGGCTGACTAAGTTAAATCAAAAGAGCCGCTGTTTCAAACAGCGGCTCTTTTGATTCTAATGATTTGCAGTTTCCAATTTACGATACGTTTCCAACAGGCTTATCAATATATCATCGGTAAAAGTGTGCATGCGCGTGTACATTTCGGTGGCACGGCGGGCAGGGATGTTCGCTTCGGTATAGACCTTGATGACCGATTCGACCAGCGAATCTCGAAAGAACAGAAAAGCTTTCGCCGCATCGACATAGCTGAGGTTATAGCGCCGCGCGCGAGACGCATATTCGTAGCCGATGGCATACGCCTCGCTCTCGGCTTCGCGTCCGTTCGTCGCTACATAAGTCATCAATCCCTGGAATAGGGATCGCGCGCTCATGCGATATTGCGTCCGCGCTTCCTCATCCAATTTTTGATACCAGGATTCTTCCTGAAGACGTCCTTCCGAGATCTGCATGCGGACATTCTTCACGACTTCCTGCATCATACCTTCTGGTTCGATGTCGTCCTTCTTCGAGAGAGAATTGGAGTCGGACCAAAGTAGAATTTCCTCGCGCTTATAGCGGCGATGCCCACCCTGTGTTTTATGGACTGGTAGGATTCCTTTATCTGACCATGACCGTATGGTGCTGGGATGTACACCAAACAGATCAGCAGTTTCGCTCAGGGAAAGCCATTTTCCATCTGTCATTATTTATTCCGTAGTAATCGCCACTTTGTCGGAAAAGCCCGGCTCGTGCGCTTTCTTTTGAAAGGCACTCACATCGATGCGATATAGCAAAATGGCTGCGATAAAGAGCATCAACGCTTCGATGCCAAAGACCATGAGGTAGCCACTCAACGGATTTCCTGTCAATTGAGTGGCGAGGTCAGCAATGACTCCCGCCATTAACAGACCAACCAGACGGGACATGCCGTTCGAGAAGCCCCAAGCACCAATATACAAGCCGACCTTTTCCGGCACGGTCAGGTCGAACATGAGAGAAAGATTCGCAATGGTCGATACCCCCGTTCCAAAGCCGAGCAAGGTGATGCCAATATAAAAAGCTGTTGTGCTGGCGGCGAGTCCGCTGATGACGATGGTGATGAACCCGAATAATGCCCCGAGGTTGCCGATTTGTGCCACGTATTTCTTTTTCACTCGTCCATCCAAAAAGCCTGCAACGATGAAAGCAACCAGCGTAAACGTGTTGGTGATGGAAACAATGCGAGAGGTCTGTTCGAGGGTCATGCCAAAAGCTTGGGCGCCAAAGGGCTCGAGCAGGACGTCCTGACTCAAAATGGCGGCAAGCAGCAGTAACAAATAGACAAAGAAAATCTTTGCGACCGGATTCTCGGTGATGGCGGCTGTCATTTCTTTAACAGTATAGTTCTCAGAGTGCGAAGTTTGGACGGCGCGGTTGAAGGGTGGTTCCAGCTTGATGATGCCGATCAAGCCCATTGTCAAGGCTGAAGCGGCGACGATGAGGAAGGCGCGTTGGAGAGTCGTCGGGTCAAATGTTGGAACCATCCTACTCAAACTGATGCCCGTCGCAATCAAACCAATCACCATGATGGTGAACATGGTGGCAATGGTCTTGCCGCGTTCATTCTCCCCGGAAAGTTCGGATGCGAGCGATAGGTAGGATACGGCTGAGAGGTTGTAGCCCATGCCCCATAACCCGAACGAAAAAATACCCGCCATGACTCCGAGTGAAAAGTTTTTGCTAATAAGAATGGCGACTTGTGGCGAGACAGCGACGCCAACGACACAAAGGACCAAGCCCGCAAGGATGTATGGGGAGCGGCGGTAACCAAAGACGGGATGCCGATCGGAGAATGAACCGATGGCAACCTGGATAGGCGCGAGCAAATAGGGGAAGATGGCAAGGACGGTGAAGAGAGTCTTGGATATGCCGAGGTCGAAGATCATGACGCGGTTGAGCGTGCTGTTGATGGGCACGAGCGTCATGGCAACGGCAGTGTGGATGAGGGCGAGTTGAAGGCGTTTGATGAACATGTCTGTTTTTTACCACCAGTTATCAGGGGGTGTAGTTGGCTTATTTTGGAAAGGCGGAACAACAAACCCCAAGGATTTTACTTTTTCAAAGAGGTAAAACAATGTAGATTTGTTTAGATTTTCAATAGAATATCCTGAGCAGATTCCTGGTAAATGGCATGGGAATAACACAGAGTAGTGGTGAAGAGCGGCTTGGTGTAATTGGGACGGATTTTATCTCATTTAAAGTGCTCATAGTATAATTTTGCGACCATGAACGCCAGCCCCACCATGCAACGTTACGCTGCGGAGATATACCGCCTACAGCAGGATCATGAACAGGTCCCTCTTTCGCTATTAAGCTCGCATGTGGATGCGTCGGCGCAGGCGATCTCAACCATGGTCAAACGTCTCAACCGTAATGGATACCTGGTTCACGAACCTTATCGTGGTGTGCGGCTGACGGCATCCGGCGAGAAGATCGCCATGCCTGCGCTGCGCAGGCATCGTCTTACAGAAGTTTTCCTTGTGAAGGTAATGAAATATGACTGGGCGACGGCTCACGACCTTGCGGATACGTTCGAGAAAGGGATCAACGACGAGATCGAAGACCGCATGGATGAACTTGCCGGATATCCAAAGCGTTGCCCGCATGGAGAGCCGATCCCCTCGAAAGCGGGAATCATGCCCGATGTCCGCGATGAAGCTCTGGTGAATGTGCCCTCCGGTTCAGATTGTGTTGTGAGCCGCGTCCGCACCCATGATCTGGACAAACTCCGTTATATCGCCGAGATCGGGCTTGTGCCGGGAACGTCATTCCATTTGTTGAGTTGTGCGCCGTTCAAAGGACCGTTAAGGCTTGAGATGAAACCGCACGACCATATCATCGGCTATGAGTTATCGCAATCCTTATGGGTGGAAGTGATGCGTAAAGGCGAGGGGAATAAACTGCCTCCCAGGGCAATTTCCAAATAAGTTAGCTCCAAACTGGAAGAACAATTCAAGATGTGTTAGACTGAAAGTGCTTTCATAAGCCTTTCAGTCATTATGCCAAAACTGAAAAAATCCCCCACGATCTATGATGTCGCCAGACAATCTGGCTTGAGCATTTCCACGATTTCGCGCGTGTTGAATGCGTCTGATAAAGTCAACCCTGAGACTCGCCAGAGGGTCATGGCGGTGATCGACGAACTTGGTTTCGTGCCCAAGGCGGAAGCTCGCGCACGTGCGATGAAATATTCAAATCGTGTGGGTGTGATCACCCCCTTTTTTACGGCACCTTCCTTTGTCCAACGATTACGTGGAGTGGCAGGGACTTTATCTCGTGCGAATTACGAGCTTGTGATCTATCCCGTCGATTCTGTGGAGCATATGCAGGGGTACATTTCCTCCATTCCCATCATGGGAAACCTGGACGGCTTGATCATCATGTCGCTTGCCATTGAAGAGAAGGATGTGCGCCGGCTGATCGAAAACGGAATGCAAACCGTGCTGATCGAGTTCTCTCATGAAGAGTTGAACAGTATCGTCATCAACGATGAATTTGGCGGTCGGATGGTCGGCGAATATTTGATAAAGAAGGGTTATAAATCCTTTGGTTTTCTTGGGGATATCGAACCTCCAGAGCGATATGCCATTCACCCTGTAAAATCCCGGCTCGAGGGATTTAAGAAGATATTGGAGGAAGCCGGTTTTGCGTTGCCCAAAAAGAATATCAAGCAAGCGCTTTACTCGCCGGAAAATTCACGCCAGGCGGCTCGTGAGCTTCTGAGCATGGGCAACCGCCCATCTGCGGTCTTTGCTGCATCGGATATCCAAGCGGTTAGCGTGATGAAGGTTGCTCGCCAGTTGGGTATTCGCATTCCGGATGATCTGGCTGTCATCGGTTTCGATGATATCGATATGGCGGATTATGTCGACTTGACGACCGTCCGTCAGCATCTTGATGAATCAGGTCGTCTCTCCGCAGAAATGGTGTTGACACGTATTGGCGACCATGGCCGGGCTTTGCAGCATATCAGCCTTCCGTTGAACTTGATCGAGCGTGCCACAGCCTGATGATGGAAAAGGCGGGGGTTGTGCAAATCTTCTCAAGATAAAAATTCGATAGATTTTGCTTATTGACTTAAAAAGGGGATGTGCTATACTTGAGTATGAAAGTGCTTTCATAAAAACTCTTTCAACTGTCAATTCTAGGATCGTCCCTTATTCCGGAGGTGCTCCCCAGAAATTGAATATACATCCCCCCAATCGAAAATCGAAATATCACCCATTTCCAATCTTTTCAAGGAGAGAAGAATGAAAAAAGTTTTATGGCAAGTCCTGGCGTTGTTAGTGGTTGCCTCCATGCTTCTGGCAGCATGCGGATCAACCGCTGCCACAGAGGCCCCTTCAAACAGCGCAAGCTTCCCGTATCCGGCTGGCGGCGCTTTGGAAGAGGCCCTAAAGGGAACCTATTCTGGAAAAACCGTAACTGTCGATGGTGCATTTGAGGGGAACGACCCCGACGGCGTGAAATTTGCCGAGTCCATGAAGGCTTTTGAAGAAGCGACTGGCATCAAGGTCAACTACATTGGCAATAAGGAATTCGAAGCGACCATCTCCGTACGTGTTGACGCTGGTGATGCTCCTGACATTGTTGACTTCCCTCAGCCGGGTAAAGCTGCCCAGTTTGTTGCTTCCGGCAATATCGTCCCTGTCAGCAAATACCTCTCAGCCGACTGGCTCTCCCAGCAGTACAACCAGAGCTGGCGCGATATGGTCACTTTCGACGGCGCTGAAATGGGCATCTTCCATCGTTTCAATGGCAAGAGCCTGGTTTGGTATCCCAAGAAAGCTTGGGACGAAGCTGGTTATAAGATCCCCGAAACCTGGGATGATTTGATGGCGTTGAACCAGCAGATCGCCGACGACGGTGACACCCCCTGGTGCATCGGTATTGAATCCGGCGCTGCCACCGGTTGGGCTGCCACCGACTGGACCGAAGAAATGATGCTCCGCACCACCTCGCTCGAGAACTATGACGCCTGGGTGGCTGGAGATCTGAAATTCGACTCCCCCGAAGTTAAGAAGGCTGTCGAAACCTGGAGTGAACTCTGGTTCAATGATGCGTTTGTCTATGGCGGACGCTCTTCCATCGTCACCACCTTCTTTGGTGACTCACCGACCCCCATGTTCGATGCTGATGGCCCCAAGTGCTGGATGCACAAACAGGGTAACTTCATCACCGGCTTCTTCCCCGAAGGCACTGTGGCTGGTGTAGACTATGGCTTCTTCTACTTCCCGCCGGTCGACCCCGCGTTCGGAAAGCCCTTCCTTGTGGCTGGCGACTCCATGTATATGTTCAATGATCGCCCCGAAGTTCGCGCGTTGATGGAATACTTTACCGTGCCTGAATCCGCAAGCGGCTGGCTCCAGGGCGGCGGTGCGTTGGCTGCTCATCAGACTGCCACTCCCGATATGTACGGTGTGGAACTGGAAAAAGGCATTGCCGAACTTGTTGCGCAGGCTACCAGCTTCCGCTTCGACGGCTCTGATCTGATGCCCGGCGAAGTTGGCGCAGGCTCCTTCTGGGAACACATCTCCAGCTATGTGGCGGGTTCTGAAGATCTCGATACCGCCATGAAAGCCATCGACGCTTCCTGGCCGAAATAAGAAAGCGAAGTAGTACAATGTTGGGGTGGAGGGTTCAATGAACCTTCCACCCCCATTTTTATCCTTGTACCTGGTAAGGAGATGACCATGGAAGCTCGGAGTCGATCGGTTGTTGGCGGGATATTATCCTTTGTTGGTCGCGTGTTATTGGCCATCAGCATTCCATTAATTTCATTCTACGTTCTATACCTTGGCTTCCTCTTCCTGCGGGATAGCAAAGCCCCGCGTGAGGTCGTTGTTCTTGTTGCGATCATCTGGGGGGTGGGCGGAGTCGGTCTCTTATATTCAGTTTTCAACTGGTTCGTGGAAAAACTTCCAGATCCATGGAAGGGTCGCTTGCTTCCATTTGTATTTGTTGGGCCTGCCATGGCCATCCTGTCCTGGTACCTTGCGATCCCAACCTTGCGTACATTTTATATCAGCCTTTTCGGGCGTGATGGTCCTCCAGTGGGATTGAATCTCTTTCAACAGATTTCCAGCGATTCATTTGTCGGGCTCAGCAACTACCTGTCCGTGTTTACGGAAGACCTGATGCTCGAAGCATTCCGAAACAATTTGATGTGGATCATCTTCGGGAGCACGTTCTCGGTGGTCTTTGGCTTGTTGATCGCAGTTCTGGCTGACCGGAGCAGTTTCGAGAAGCTTGCCAAGTCGCTGATCTTTTTGCCGATGGCGATCTCCTTCGTTGGTGCAAGTATTATTTGGAACTTTATCTACGAATACAGGCCTGAGGGGCAGACGCAGATCGGTCTGTTGAACTCGATCATTACCGGGTTTGGGGGCATTCCCCGAGCCTGGCCGCAATGGGTGGACATTGCTCCCTGGAACAACCTTTTTCTCATCGTGATCGTGGTATGGCTGCAGGCGGGGTTTGCCATGGTGTTATTCTCCGCCGCCCTGAAGGGGATTCCCGAAGAGTTAATGGAAGCAGGGCGAATCGATGGAGCGAATGAATTCCAGGTCTTTTTTGGGATCATGCTGCCTTACATCCGCGGTACGTTGATCTCGGTCTGGACGACGATCGTGATCTTTACTTTGAAGATATTTGATGTTGTCTGGGTCATGACGGGCGGGCAATTTGGCACCCATGTGATTGCCACCCAGTTCTATCGTCAATCCTTTACCAACCGGAACTCGGGATTTGGTTCTGCCATCGCGATCGTATTGTTGATTGCTGTCATCCCGGTCATGATCTACAACTTGAAGCAGTTCAGGGAACAGGAGGCATTCTAATGAAAGGTCAAAAGAGACAAAAACAGCTTGGCAAATTCTTCGTCAACCTGACACTCCTGATCCTTGTCCTTATTTGGACGGTGCCTACTGTTGGCATTTTTGTTTCGTCATTCAGAAATCGGCTCAAGATCGACACGACCGGATGGTGGATGGTATTCCCCCACCGCGAGTGGCAGCCCGTCAGTGAGCTGGATCCGAAAGCGCTGGGGCTTGATCCGAACGGCGTGATGCAGGTCGAGGGGGTTTCCGGTACATTCGACGAATTCCGTGCGGGTGTTGAAACTCCCAATGGGAAACGCATAACCTGGATCGGCAACAAACGAATCGGAAAGATCGAAGTACAGGAGCAGGTCTGGACGGTCGATTGGGATTTCTCCCTCGATAATTACAGGCAGGTGCTCGGCGGACAGGACTTTACATTCAAACGTCCGGATGGTACCGTGGAAGTCGTCCCCGGTGATAACATGATCAACGCCTTCCTCAACAGTCTGGCGGTTGCCATTCCATCGACGGTTATCCCGATCCTGATCGCGGCCTTCGGCGCCTATGCCTTTGCCTGGATGAAGTTCCCAGGACGCCGCGCTATGTTCATCATGGTGGTAGCGCTGCTGGTCGTGCCATTGCAAATTGCCCTGGTGCCGATCCTGCGTGACTATAAAGCATTAAACCTGAACGGCACCTTCCTTGCTATTTGGCTCGCGCATACCGGATTTGGTCTAGCCCTGGCGACCTACCTGCTCTACAACTACATCAGTTCCCTGCCGCGTGATATTTTGGAATCCGCATTTATCGACGGCGCCTCACATTTCACCGTATTTACAACCCTGGTCCTGCCGCTCTCAGTCCCTGCGCTTGCCTCGTTTGCCATCTTCCAGTTCCTTTGGGTTTGGAATGACTATCTTGTGGCATTGATCTTTCTGGGCGGCAACCCCGAGTTCGAGTTGGTTACCCAGCGCATGGCAGCCATTGTCGGTGCGCGCGGGCAGGATTGGCATTTACTGACCGCTGGGGCATTCGTATCTATGTTGCTGCCCCTTATCGTATTCTTCAGCTTGCAGCGATTCTTTGTGCGCGGGTTGCTGGCGGGCTCAGTCAAAGGTTAACTTGGAGACGAGTGGACTGGGCAACACCAGTCCACTTTTTTATTATGACAACGTTGAACTTTCCGAAAGATTTTGTATGGGGCGTGGCAGCCTCGGCCTATCAGATCGAAGGCGCCTGGAACGAGGACGGGCGCGGCGAAAGTATTTGGGACCGCTTCGTGAAGACGCCCTATCATATTCTCAGCGGCGAAAACGCCAGTAAAGCTTGCGATCATTATCATCGCATGCCTGAGGATGTGGCTCTTATGTCTGAGTTTGGGTATCCCTACTACCGCTTTGCGATCTCCTGGTCGCGCGTGGTACCGGGTGGCGAAGGCAAAGCTAATAAAAAAGGACTCGACTTCTACGACCGCCTCGTCGATGAGTTGCTCAAGTCGGGTGTTCAGCCCAAGACCACCCTCTATCACTGGGATCTTCCCCAAAACCTACAAGATAAAGGAGGTTGGGCGAATCGCGAGACTGTGGACCGTTTCGCTGAATATGCTGGTCATGTTTTTGAACGCCTCGGGGACCGTGTCCGCTTCTGGTCCACGCACAATGAGCCGTGGGTGGCCGCCTTTTTAGGGTATGCCACAGGGTTGCATGCCCCTGGTATTTGCGATTATTCACAGGCGTATCAAGCGGCGCATCATCTGTTGCTCTCTCATGGACGCAGTGTGCAGATCTTTCGCCAGGGGGGGTATAAAGGCGAGATTGGTCTCATTTTGAACCTGAATGGACTCATCCCTGCCAGCAAGAGCCGGGCGGACATCGACGCCACTCAGCGCGTTCACGATGAGACACATGCCCTTTTCCTCGACCCGATCTATAAGGGGGCATACCCCCAGAAATTATTCGACTTCATCGGTTCTCACCAACCAAAAGTGCAACCCGGCGACATGGAACTGATCGCCCAGCCGACAGATTATCTTGGACTCAACTACTACAACACCGATTATGTTTCGTATGACGTCTTTGGCGGCTTGAACAAAGCCCGCCTCACACCCTTCAGCGCGGCGGGTTGGGGGCGCACCGAAATGAACTGGGGCATCGACCCGGATGGCATCAAACGTGAGTTGATCCATGTAAAAGAAAATTACGGCAGCCCAAAGATCTACATCACCGAGAATGGCTGCGCCATGCCCGATATTCCCGATGCCAAAGGCTTCGTCGCTGACTGGGATCGTATCAACTATCTCCGGGCGCACATTCATAAGATTCATGAAGCTATTCAGGCGGGCGTGGACGTTCGAGGATACTTCACATGGAGCATCTTCGATAACTTCGAATGGGAACGCGGGTACGGCCCGCGTTTCGGGTTGGTGCATGTCGATTACGAGACCATGGAACGTACGCCCAAGCAAAGTGCCTATTGGTTCCGCGACGTCATCAAAGGGAACTCCATCACCATCTAAAGGGCGGACTCGGATAAAGTGTATCTTTTGTAAAGGACAGCAGATGAAGAAAACCTGGTGGAAGGAAAGTGTTGTATACCAGATCTATCCCCGTAGTTTCAAGGATAGCAATGGTGACGGCATTGGCGATCTGCGCGGTATCATCCAAAAACTGGATTATCTAAAGGAATTGGGCATCGATGTCGTCTGGCTTTGCCCGGTTTATAAATCACCGAACGATGACAATGGATATGATGTTAGTGACTATCGCGACATCATGGATGAGTTCGGTACGCTGGCAGACTGGCAGGAACTGCTCGATGGATTGCATGAGCGCGGTATCAGGTTGATTATGGACCTGGTGGTCAATCACACCTCCGATGAACACCCCTGGTTCGTGGAGGCGCGTAAATCCAAAGACAACCCGTATCGCGATTATTACATCTGGCACCCTGGCAGGGATGGGAAAGAACCAAATAACTGGGCGTCACATTTCAGCGGCTCGGCCTGGCAATACGACGAAACCACTGGCGAATATTACATGCATCTCTTCACAAAGAAACAGCCGGACCTCAATTGGGAGAATCCCAAAGTCCGTGCCGAAGTATATGACCTGATGCGCTGGTGGCTGGACAAAGGCATCGACGGTTTTCGCATGGACGTAATCAACATGATCTCCAAGGTGCCGGGCTTTCCCGATGTGCCCGTCCGCAGTTCAGACCGCTATCAAATGGATAACCGCTATTTCATTAATGGTCCGCGCCTGTTGGAGTTTCTCGGTGAAATGAGGCGCGAGGTTCTATCGAAGCATGACATACTCACTGTTGGAGAGACGCCTTCCGTCACGCCGCAAATTGCCGTTGATTTCACCCACGAAGAAACCGGCGCGTTGAGCATGGTCTTCCAATTTCAGCATATGGATATTGATGTGGACCCACACGCGGAAAATCCCCGTTTTAGCATCAAACCCTGGAGTTTGCTGGAATTGAAACGTACCATGACCAGTTGGCAAAAGGGATTGGAAACCGCCGGTTGGAATAGCATGTATTTGATGAATCACGATCAGCCGCGGGCCGTCTCCCGTTTTGGGGATGGCTCGGAGTACCGGGTTGAGGCGGCGAAAATGCTGGCGACCTTCACCCTGATGCTTCAGGGTACACCATATATTTATCAGGGCGAAGAGATCGGCATGACCAACATCGCCTTTGAGAAGATCGAAGATTATCGCGACGTTGAAACCTTGAACTGGTATCGCGAACAGATGGACCGTGGGTCAGATGCCGGAAGCTTGTTGAAGGTCATCCACGCCAAAAGCCGCGATAATGCCCGCACTCCGCTTCAATGGGAGGACAGCCCGAATGCGGGCTTTACCAGTGGAAAACCGTGGATCAAGATCAATCCAAATTACAAGGATATTAATGTCAAGAACGCTCTGTCAGACCCGGACTCCATTTTTCACTATTACAAAAAACTGCTCCAACTTCGCAAACAAAACCTTGTGGCTGTATATGGCGTGTATGACTTGATCCTCGAAAGCCATGAAAAGATCTACGCCTTTACGCGTACTTTTGAGAAAGACCGGTTGCTGGTGATCCTCAACTTTACTGGTGAGAAGGCGGCCTTTGTCATGCCCGGGAACATTTCGTATTCCGGGGCAAACCTGTTGATCGCCAACTACAGCGTGGACTCCGCAGAAGATGTTCGTAATTGTTCAATGCGCCCATACGAAGCGCGTGTCTATCGTTTGGCCACACCCTAGAAACATAAAACCATGAAAAATAATCTTTGGTACAAAAATGCAGTCTTTTATGAAATATCCGTCCGCTCGTTCAAGGATAGCAACGGCGACGGCCGCGGCGACCTGGGCGGACTGACTCAAAAACTCGACTATCTGCAAACCCTTGGGGTAGATTGCATCTGGTTGATGCCCATCTATCCTTCGCCTTTGCGAGACGACGGTTACGACATCGCCGACTATTACAGTGTGGACCCAGCCTACGGGTCGCTGGATGATCTCAAGGTTCTGATCGAGGCGGCGCATCAAAGGGAGATCCACATCGTCATGGATCTGGTGCTGAATCACACATCTGATGCTCATCCCTGGTTTCAAGCCGCGCGCTCCGACCGGAACTCGCCCTACCGCGAGTATTATGTGTGGAGTGATACCGATCAAAGATACAAAGACACCCGCATCATCTTTGTGGATACTGAGACGTCGAATTGGACGTGGGATGAAAAAGCCGGGCAATTTTTCTGGCATCGTTTTTACTCGACCCAGCCGGACCTGAACTTCGATAGTCCGAAGGTGCAGGAAGAGATGTTGAACGTGGCGCGCTTCTGGCTTGACCTAGGCATCGATGGCTTCCGTGCGGATGCAGTGCCCTACCTCTTCGAACGCGAGGGTACTAGTTGCGAGAACCTGCCAGAAACACACGTGTATTTGAAAAAACTTCGCGCCTTCATGGAGGAACATTACCCCGGGCGGATCTTGCTGTGCGAAGCGAATCAGTGGCCTGAAGATGTGCGCCCCTACTTTGGCGATGGTGACGAATTCCACATGGGTTTTCACTTCCCGATCATGCCGCGTATTTACATGGCGCTCAAAAAAGGGCGCTATGAAGATATGGCACAGATCATGCGCCGTACACCGTCCATCCCGGAGAATTGTCAGTGGTGTACCTTCCTGCGCAACCATGATGAACTGACATTGGAAATGGTCACTGAGGAAGAACGTCAGTGGATGTGGAAGGAATACGCGCCCGAGCCGCGCATGAAGCTCAACCTTGGCATCCGCCGCCGCCTTGCGCCTCTGCTGGATAATGACCAACGTAAGATCGAACTGGCAAACTCCTTATTGTTCACCCTGCCCGGTTCGCCCATAATTTATTACGGCGATGAGATTGGCATGGGCGATAACCTTGAATTGTTCGACCGTAACGGAGTCCGCACGCCCATGCAGTGGGATGATTCGCGCAATGGCGGGTTTACACTTAACGAAGTACCCTTCACTCAGATGGTGGAAGGTGACCTCGATTATCGGCATGTCAACGTTGCCAGCCAGTTGAACGATCCGGACTCGCTATTCCACATCATCCAAAAGATGATCGATTTGCGTAAGAAACATGCCGCCTTCGGCGGTAGTGACATGCAATGGCTGGAAACGGGCAACCCCTCTATCGCTGCATATCTGCGCGAGCATGAAGGCGATGCCATGCTGGTCTTCAACAACCTGAGTGGTTCTGTTCAGGGAATCGATGTTCCCCCTGATTATCAAAGCGTCTGTCTCAATGTGCTTACCGGACAGACTTGCGACCTGGGTGCTAAACTTGAACTTCAACCATATTCTTACCTTTGGATGCAGGTGCAGAGATGAAAAATAATCTCCCCCTTTACGGCGCGATCGAAGGCGGTGGTACGAAATTCATTTGCGCGGTAGGCAGCGGCCCCAATGACGTCCGTGCCGAGGCGAGGTTTGAAACGACCACACCCGGAGAGACGATGACTCAAGTTGTCAATTTTTTCCAACAGCAGGAGAGGGAAGTTGGCAAACTCTCTGCCATTGGTTTTGCCTGCTTCGGTCCGCTCGACCCGAACCCGGCATCCACCACGTATGGGTATATTCTTCCGACCCCGAAACCCGGCTGGTCGAATGCGGATGTTGTTGGCGCATTACGCAGTACCTTCGATGCGCCTGTTGCCTTCGATACGGATGTGAACGGGGCGGCATTGGGTGAATGGCGTTGGGGCGCGGCACAAGGGTTACAAACATTCATCTATCTCACCGTCGGTACGGGCATCGGAGGCGGTGCGTACGTGGAAGGCAGCCTTCTTCACGGGCTTATCCACCCCGAGATGGGGCATATCCTGTTGCGGCATGACCGCGAAAAAGATCCCTTCGATGGGGTGTGCCCATTTCATGGCGATTGTTTCGAAGGGTTGGCATCCGGTCCTGCACTCGAAAAACGCTGGAACCAGCGTGCGGAGAACTTCGCCCCGGATCACCCTGCCTGGGAGCTTGAAGCGGAATATATTGCGCAAGCCCTGGTCAATTATGTAATGACCCTCTCGCCGCAGCGGATCATCATCGGCGGAGGGGTGGGCTCGCTGGAGCATCTGCTGCCGAAGGTCCAGAAAAGGACGCGTGAACTTATCAACGGTTACGTTCAATCTTCGGCGATCCTTGAGAACATCAATGCTTATATTGTTAATCCCGGTTTGGGGAGCCGTTCTGGCGCGTTGGGCGCGCTTGCTCTTGCTGAAAACATTTTACAGAAGAAATGATGAACGAATCTGACTCTAAAAAATTATTGAAGCGCATCCTTCCGCGGGTGGAGGCGGATTTCAAGCGGTCCATTGCCAAAGATCCATCCGGTTGGGAACAACTTGTGGACCGGCTGCATGCAGGCTTTCCATCTCTATTGACATTGTATGCCGATGTGTACGGTGATCGCTATGACCTTGCCTATCAGCTTGAAGACCTGGTGAGGGGCATGGCGGGTTCGTGGTTCAACCGTCCGCAAGACCTGCGCGAACTCGATGCCGTCCGTGAGAAGGACCCGCACTGGTTCGAATCGAATCAGATGATCGGCGGGGTCTGTTATGTAGACCTTTTTGCGAACGACCTCGATGGCATTCGTAAAAAGATCCCCTATTTCAAGGAACTTGGTCTTACCTACCTCCACCTCATGCCGCTCTTCAAATCTCCCGAGGGCGAAAACGACGGCGGGTATGCCGTCAGCAGTTACCGCGAAGTAAATCCTTCGCTCGGCACCATGAAGGAACTTGCCTCCCTTGCACGTGAACTCCGCAAAGCGGGCATCAGCCTGGCTCTGGACCTGGTCTTCAATCACACCGCGGATGAACATCTCTGGGCTGAGCTTGCCAGGCAGGGCGATGCAGATCATCTCGATTTCTACCGCATCTTCCCGGACCGGGAACTGCCCCATCATTTCCAGCAGAATCTCAGGGAGATCTTTCCCGAAGAGCATGCGGGTGCCTTCTCTCCATTCACGATCAACGGCAGAGAAAATTGGGTATGGACCACCTTCCACTCCTATCAATGGGATCTGAACTATGCCAACCCGGCTGTTTTCAATAGTATGGCGGAAGAAATGCTCTTCCTTGCCAATCAAGGCGTGGAAGTGCTGCGGCTCGACGCGGTGGCTTTCATTTGGAAGGAACTTGGGACGAATTGCGAGAACCTGCCGCAGGCACATATACTCATCAAAGCCTTTAATGCGGTGGCCCGCATTGCCGCGCCTGCGCTGGTCTTTAAATCCGAAGCCATCGTTCACCCGAATGACGTTGTGAAATATATTTCGCCCGAAGAATGCCAGATCTCCTACAACCCGTTGTTGATGGCGTTGCTTTGGAATTCGCTTGCCACCCGCGAGACCCGCATGTTATCGCAGGCGTTGGCATCGCGTTTCAAACTCCCACCAGGAACTGCCTGGGTTAACTACGTACGCGTCCACGACGATATCGGTTGGACCTTCTCGGATGAAGACGCCGCAGCCCTTGGGGTGAACGGGTACGACCACCGCCGCTTTTTGAACGAGTTCTATCGCGGACGTTTCCCCGGCAGTTTTGCGCGCGGGCTTCCTTTTCAGGAAAATCCTGCCAATGGCGATTGCCGCATTAGCGGAACGTGTGCATCGCTGGCAGGCTTGGAGAAAGCCCTTCAGGAAGAAGGCGAAAAGGAAGTGGAACTTGCCATCCGCCGCATCCTGTTGATCCACGGCATTATCCTGACCGTGGGCGGCATTCCACTCATCTATCTTGGCGATGAGATCGGCACCCTGAACGATTATTCCTACCGCGATGACCCCGCCCGCGAACGTGACAGCCGCTGGGTTCACCGTCCGCGCGCGGATTGGGAGAAATATAAGAAACGCCAGAACCTGCATTCCCTTGAAGGGCACATCTTCCACGGCTTCCGTGCCATGATCGATCTGCGAAAAGCGTCCCCGGTCTTCGCGGGTGGCGAGCTGGAGGTCATCCAAACCGGGAACGAGCACGTTCTGGCTTTCATGCGTACCCACGCCGGGAAACGATCCGTGATCTTCGCCAACTTTTCCGAAGTCCCGCAGACCGTTCCGCGCCGCATCATCGAACAATACGCCATTACATCGCTCAAGAAGCTGCACGGACGCAACCACGTTTCTCCGAAGAACATCCTCGTCCTCGAACCGTTGGATTTTCTGGTGTTTGGATAGAGGCAGTTTGTTCAGCGGATAAGGGCTAATAATTTTCTGCGAGGTCACAAGGAAAACCCTTGTGACCTTTTTATTTGTGTTCCTCGGACCAAGCTTGGTTTACCGTGGGGAATAGCCTGGCTCTCAAAGCGAGATCACAAAATGTAACAAAAGTTACAGACCAATTTTGTCCAAATCAGTATGATGTAAATCAAATAAGACAATGCTTGTGAAAAAACACACATTACAAAGGAGAACCTCATGTCCGATCAAGAGAACGAGGAAGAGAAATCCGCTGCCAAGTGGCAAGCCATCTTCGACAATATCTGGCTTTTGTTCATACTTTCATTAGCCATTAGCGGGTTGTTGTACAACCTCTGGGGCATTTACGATCTGCTTCACGTTCCCCCCGCCCCATAAGAAAAGGAGAATGGAAAAATGTTAGCTCCCGAAAAACACTGGTGGAAACCGCTGGGCAGGCTGGAAAAGACCTGGCTGACGGTTGCATTCGTTTGGTGCATCTTCCTTACTTTGATGATGCCGCTTTGGTATTTCATGGGCAGGCAAAACGTCCCCACGGAAACATACAAAACCTCCCCGGCTCAATTCAACGACAAAGTAGCCGCCTTCGTCGAGCAATACAAGGTCGGTGAAGACACCATCAACGGTGTGACTTTGCCTGTCGTGGAGGCGCCTCCCGGCTCTGACGTGTATTTGCGCGCCAGCACATGGCAGTGGTTCCCCATTCTGCAATTCCAAAAAGGACAGGAATACCGCCTGCACATCTCCTCCATGGACTTGCAGCACGGCTTCTCACTTCAGCCCGTCAATATCAACCTGCAGATACTGCCCAACTATGATTACGTCGCGACCATCGTCCCGACATCCACAGGCGAGTTCACCATCGTCTGCAATGAATTCTGCTCGCTTGGTCATCACACGATGATCGGCAAAATCATCGTGAAATAGGAGAATGAAGATGACCTCACTTTCCCCAACCTTTCCCTGGGCTGCAAACGCAAAGGATGACTATCGCAATTGTCCTGTGACCACCCTCAAAGTGGACATGCACGCCGAACGTCTCATCATCGCCAATGCCGTAATGGCGGTGGTCACATTAACCCTTGGCGGGATCTTCGCCCTGTTGATCGCTCTCACCCGCTGGCAGGCAATTCACCTGCTCGATGCCACCTGGTTTTATCGCCTCCTTACCCTACACGGCATCGACATGCTTGTGGCATGGATCGTGTTCTTTGAAATGGCTGGCCTGCACTTTGGCTCGACGGCGTTACTCAATGCACGCCATGCTGCGCCAAAACTGGCCTGGTTCGGCTGGGCACTTATGACAGTAGGCGGGTTGATGGCGAACTTCGTTGTGCTCTTTGACCCGAAATCCATTGTGACCTTCACTGCCTATGTGCCGCTCAAGGCTCACCCGCTCTTCTACCTAAGTTACATCCTATTTGCTGTCGGCGCGTTGATCCAGGTCATCACTTTCTTCATCAACATTACTGTCGCCAAACGTGAAGCCCGTTTTGAAGGTTCCATGCCCCTGGCGGTTTTCGGCTTGATGACTGCCGCCATCATTGCCACCTACACTCTGCTTGAAGGTGCTGCTGCCATTGTGCCTGCCTTCTTCTGGTCTCTTGGCGTGTTTGCCAATTACGACCCGGGCATCTACCGCAACTTCTTCTGGGGCTTCGGGCACCCGGCCCAACAGGTCAATCTTGCAGCGATGGTTTCCATTTGGTACATGCTCGCGCAAATGACGGTAGGTATTCGCCCTGTCAATGAGAAGTTCTCGCGCCTCGCCTTCATCCTCTACCTGTTCTTTATCAACCTCGGCTCTGCCCATCACTTGTTGGTTGACCCCGGCCTGACTTTTGCGTGGAAAGCCGTCAATACCTCTTATGCCATGTACCTCGCTGTGCTCGGCTCGATGATGCATGCCTTTTCCATCCCCGCCGCCATGGAAATCGCCCTGCGCGCCAAAGGATACAGGCAGGGCTTGTTCGGCTGGCTCCGCAACGGTCCGTGGAATGAACCGGGCTTCTCCGGCTTGGTCGTATCGATGATTCTCTTTGGTTGGATCGGCGGCGTGACCGGCGTCACCATCGGCACTGAGCAGATCAATATGCTCGTTCACAACACCCTGCGCCTCCCCGGCCACTTCCATGCCACTGTCGTTGGCGGCACGACCACCGCCTTTATGGCATTCACTTACTACGTCATCCCACTCATCTTCCGCAAGGAACTCAAACTCAAGAAGTGGGCAGTCTGGCAGCCTTATGTTTATGGTGTTGGCTCCGCGCTTGTTTCGCTTGGAATGATCACCAGTGGTCTTCAAGGTGTTGCCCGCCGCAACTGGGATATCACCTTCGCTGGCGTTGTTCCCGGAACCGTCAACCTCACGCTTGCCATCTTTGGCATCGGCGCCATCATAGCGGTCATGGGCGGCATCATGTATGTGACCATCGTGCTTGTCTCCATTCTCACCGGTCCGCGCAAAGAGCCGGAGGGGTTGCTTCTCGTCAGTGGCACGAACAATCCGCTGCTCGAATCCACCAAACTTACCGATGCTCAAATGGAAGATAAGCAGAATCAACCGAAAGGCACATTGGTTCTGGTCTTTGCATTCCTCGTCTGGTTCGCGGTGTATTACCTTACCAACTGGTGGCTGCTCGGGCGCACCTGGTTTATACGCTAAAAGGCGTGATTCTCCCTTGATATCCCGCCCGAAGATCGCCACTTCGGGCGGGACCAACTTACCGGTATACATGATCGCATCTTTTTTCCTCGGTCTGCTTGGAAGTCTCAGCCACTGCGTTGGCATGTGCAGTGCCATCGTCATCCTCTTCGACCGTCAACCGATCTTTCAAAACAAATTTGCGTGGGTGCTTGCTCATGCAGGTCGTATCACCACTTATGCGTTACTCGGTTTCATCGCTGGCACATTTGGTCAAACCCTGTGGTCATTCAGGAACCTGCAAGCCATTCTCTCTATTCTTTTTGCAATCATCGCCTTCTACATGGCATCCGCATTTATCGGATTAACCCCCTCACCCGAACTCCTCTTTTCGAGCTGGATCGGGCGCTGGGGCAAACTCATTCGTGGATATAACCCCGCATCTCTCTTAAGCTCATACCTGCTCGGTCTCTTGTGGGGACTCCTCCCCTGTGGTTTGATCCTCACCGCTCTCGTCACCGCAATCGCCTCCAAGTCCGCATGGCTTGGCGCGCTCAATATGTTTGCCTTTGGCATTGCCACCATTCCAAGCCTCTACGCCGTCAAATGGCTCGCCTTCCAATCCTACACGCGGACGTGGTCTCGTAGCCTTGCCTCTCTCGTCATGATGTTCTTCGGCTTCCAATTCGCCATGCGCGGATTCGCCACATTCGGACTTGTAAAGCATTTCATGCTCGGCTCATTAATGCTCTGGTAAATCAATGACTCTTGCCGCCACCGCCTCACCCGCCAAATCACTCTCTACCTGCTCCCTGTGCGGACTCACCACCCTGCATCCTCTCACAAACGACTGCGGTGATGTCTTCTGTTGTCTCTCTTGCAAGGAAGTCTCTGCCCTGCTCGAAGAGACTCCCACCAAACCAACCATCCTAACTAACGAAGCAGGTGCTGAAAACGTCACCCTTACCCTTGGTGGGATGTGGTGTTCCTCCTGCGCGTGGTTGGTCAGCGAACAACTCAAGCGGACCAAGGGTGTGGTCAATGCTGGGACGAGTTTCATTCAACAACAAACAAACATCGTCTTCGACGCAGCGATTACTAATCCAAAGCTACTAAAAAAACGCGTGCGTTCGCTTGGTTATCAAGCTACCCTTCCAAACGAAAAGCCGCGCGATGAAGAAGAATCTTTCTATACCCGCCTGCTCATCGGCGGCGTGATGGTTCTACATGACATGATCGTCGGCACAGGCATTTATGCACGCGAGATATTTCACCTTGCAACTCCGGAGTCGCAACCCCTTGTAGACTTCTTCCAAGTAATGATGCTCGTCACTAGCATTCCTGTTTTGGTCTTACTCGGGCTGCCCATATTACGTGCAGGCTTTGCCAGCCTCTTGCGCGGACAACCCAACATCCACACGCTCATCACCATTGGCACATTCTCCGCGTTTGGTTTGTCGGTCTATCACCTCATCGTCGGTCATGGCGGACTGTATTTCGATACCGCCACCATGCTCATCTTCCTTGTCTCAGTGGGAAGATGGCTTGAAATGCAAGCGCACAAATCCAGTAATAAAGCCGTGATGAAACTGCTGGAGCAGATTCCAAACATGGCAACCGTCGTCACTGCGGGTGAAGATAAATCTGTCAACGTGGCTGACCTCAAGCCCGGCATGCGCGTCCGCATTCGCCCCGGTGAGCGCTTCCCCGTAGACGGTCTCATCGCCCTCGGCGGGGGTGACGTGGACGAGTCCCTGCTGACGGGCGAACCCAAACCCATTTCTCATCGTGAAGGTAACTCTGTCAAAGCAGGCACGATCAACTTGGACGGAAGTTTCGAAGTCATTGCCACCGCTGTCGGCGAAACGACCACTGCTGGGCAGATCGGACGTCTCTTGCACGAAGCCCTCTGGGCACGTTCCCCTCTCGAACGTACTGTAGACAAACTCTCGTCTTGGATGACTCCAGCCGCGCTTGCCCTTGCCGCTATTGCCTTCTTTATTTGGAATTCCATCTCGGGCTTTGAACAAGGTTTGCTGGTTGCCTTATCTGTTTTGCTGATTGCCTGCCCCTGTGCGCTGGGGCTTGCCACTCCGCTTACATTGTGGCTCTCCCTCGAACGTGCTGCGGAATCAGGCGCGATCCTGCGCAGTACTGCTGCACTCGAACAACTGGCGAAGGTCGATAAAGTCTTCTTCGATAAAACCGGGACGTTAAGCCAATTACCGATGAAAGTGCAGAGTATCTTTTCTGATTTTCCGGATTTCCTGCAAGTCGTTGCTTCGATTGAAAACGAATCAGAACATCCGTTGGCGAAGGCAATTGTCGAATATGCCAAGTCACAGAACATCACACTGATAAAGCCTGAATCTTTCAAAGCAATCCCAGCAATGGGAGTTATTGCACAGTCGAAAATCGAAAATCGTCCATCGTCCATCGTTATCGGTTCTTCCCACCTTATGTCTGCCGAAGGGTTGGAAATGCCACAGAATATCAGTCAACAGGCTGAGGCGTGGAAAGAGGCGGGCTGGGTCGTCGTCTATGCCGGGTGGGTGGGAAAGGTCCAAGGGCTGATCGGCTTGGGAGAGACCATCCGTGAAGAAGCGAAGGATGTGGTGACACAACTGCAATCTCGCGGACTCGAACTTGGCGTATTGACGGGCGATGAAACCAGCGCGGGCGAGCGTTGGCAGAAGGCGCTGGGTATTCCTGTGCAAGCTGCGCTGACGCCTGATGAAAAGATGAACCGCCTTTCGCAAAATGCGGCGATGGTCGGCGATGGAATCAACGATGGACCTGCTCTCGCAGCCGCGACGGTTGG